>DRKH01000372.1 GCA_011051825.1 Desulfobulbus sp. | reverse complement strand
TAGCCCAACCACCACCTGTAACTGTTTAGGAGTGCTCCATATCTGTGCAGTCAGGCCTGTGAACTATAGTGATTCCTATGTGAATCAGGCCTGACCGTGCAGAGAGGTAAGCGCAGACTCCGTGGGGTGCTCCTGAACAGTTACATTGTTTCCTGAGTTTGGGTCAACCGGTAGTTGCCCCCTTGGCAAAATGAAAACGGAGGGTTACATGCCCTGTGACCAGTTAGGTATTTTCCCGTCCCCGGCGAAATTCAACCTTTGAAAAAAAATCCTCCTGCGCAAATCGTTTCGGGCCGATGGCCTGCAGGGTTTTACGGATATAACCAACCGCCCGCCAAAGCAAAGCCCGACGATCGGAGACCTGCGCACTATCGCCCCTTATTTTTGCCCACAAGAGCAAAGGCAAATTGACCAGGAACGCCTGACCGATCCTGGCCATGGCCAACAACGTGGTCTTGAACAGTCCAAACCGTTTCACATCGGAGTAGGCCAGGGAACAGCCGAACTGGAGGCTGTACCATTTTATATGTTTAGAACTAAACCGTTCCGGGGGAATCAAATGACGGCCGCGGGCAAGTGGTGCCCATCCCATCGTCACGCCCGCGTCTTTTGCCCGCAGCAGGAAGTCCCGGTCACAGCCGCCGGTCAGGAAGGACTCGTCAAAGGTACCGATTTTCTCAAAAACCCGCCTTCGAACAAGCCGGTTACCGCCGCCCGGCAACGGGTTTGTTTCCGCATAGAGTTTCGGATTCCTGATATCAGGGCTCTCCCCATGGAGGTCTCTGCAGACCGGACCGATCCCGGCCAGCACCGAGTCGGACAGATCAAGCAGAATAGGCCCCCCCACCATGTCCGCCTTCTGCCGGAGGGCCGTGGTATACAATTCCCTGAGCCAGGTGGAATCGGCCAGTTGATCGTCATCAAAAAAGGCCAGCCATTGGCCGCGGAACTCGGCCACCGCCCTGTTAAGTACCACGGTATAGCCCTTGCCTTCTCCATGTATATACCGTACGGGCACCGGTGACTGCTCGCTGATTTCCCGGACAACAGAGGCCGTATCATCTGTTGAGGCATCGTCAATAACCAGGATTTCGTAGGTAAAAAGACCATCGGTCTGCTGGCGGGTCATGCAGGCAAGCGTGTTACGCACCATTGCCGAACGGTTATAGGTCGGAATGGCAATGGAGATGGTCGGCTCGGTCATCATCTACGCTCCCATTCCTTCCGCGGCAGCAGGGCCAGCCGGGCCAGCAGGGTCATACAGAAAAAAGTCATAAAAAGCGGCCTGGTTAACAGATTTGCCTCGAGAAAAAGGTTGTAGCTGAGCCAGATCAGCACCGAAACAACAAAGATATACTCAGGATACCGATAGGAGAGGAACCAGGAGCGGGCCAGGGCCGACAGGAGCAGGGAGATAAGAAACGCCGCTCCCACGTAACCAAGCCCGGTGATGGCATCGATGTAGCCGGAATGGATGGAGTTGGGAATCCAACCGACATTACGGGCAATGATATCGATATTTTTGGGCCCGACAAAGGAATTAAAGCCGTATCCAACTATCGGCCGCTTCGCCGACCATTTAAAACATTCCGTCCACAGAGGAATTCGACCGGTCAAACTCCCCACCGATTCCTTTGCCGACTCACCACGCCCAAGGGTGGAGGCCTCCTCACCATAATACAGCAACCGGTTGCCCGAGGCAAGATAGGCAAGGCAGGACACGATAATCAGGCCAAGTACCAGTAACATCTTCTTGGAACCGGAAACCACCCTGTACCAGTAATACCCCATGCTGAGCACAGAGGCGGCAACAGCCATCCTGCTCTTGGTCAGCAACAGAAAAACAATGGCGACACAGATGACAAACCAGAGCATGCACCGGCGCCCGTTGCGCTTCTCATCCGTGACCAGGAACATGGCGGCCAGGGCCAGCAGGCCACAGTTCCACCCCATTGCCACGGTATGAAAGATACCGGAAAAACGCCACAGTTCATTGAGCGGGTCCATGGTGTGGAGGCGCAGTTCATTGCCTATGGCAAGGGCAAGACTTGTACCGGTAACCAAAACGGCAATCTCAGCCAGTTCCCGCAGAGAATAGCGCCCGGCGGCGGCAACGGCCCCAAACCAGAGGATAGACACGGTCACAACACGGCGCAGAGTAAAGGGAACGTCAACGGCCCAGGAAAGACTCAGCAGAACCCAGCCGAGATACAGGATCAGGAATACACCTGTAGGCACATTAATACGATACCGATTCTCGGTACGGGTAAGGCTGAACAGCGAAAAGGCGGCAAGCAGCAACATACCGAGCCGCCGCCCCATGTTCCCATGCTGCATGCGGGCAATGGCTTCCATGGTACTGATAATATTTTCTCTGAGCAGCACGGTATGCGGCCAGGAAAAGTCAAAGGGTGTTGTCAGGCCAAAAACAACCAGAAACACAATAAAAGTTGCCCATACCAGTCGCCCTCTCCCGGCATTCCGCCTCTCTACTCTAATCATTTCCACTACCCGGCATGCACTCGGCCCTTATCAGTTTGAAAAAAATAACCAGCATCACTGTCGCAGTGGTTGCTGTTCCGGCAAGCAGTGCAAAAGCAACACCGACAACCCCCAACTGTTTAACCAGGTAAATACCAAAAGTAAGCATGACTAGCAAGGGAACGATATTGGCCATGAAATAGACCCTTGCCTGTTCCAGGGCCAGCAGGCCGCGGGACAGGGTGAATGATGCGGCCATAACCAGAAGCTGCACCGCCAGCACGGAGACCACCAGGCCATTACCGCCATACTTGTGGCCATAGAACAAGGCCACCAGCCGACCGCCGAAAAAGAAAAGAAAAAGAGCCGGCGGCAGGATAATCAAGGCATAGCGAAGACTGACCTTTTT
Organism: Desulfobulbus sp.; assembly: GCA_011051825.1. Classification (GTDB taxonomy): domain Bacteria; phylum Desulfobacterota; class Desulfobulbia; order Desulfobulbales; family Desulfobulbaceae; genus DRLX01. The sequence goes on along the minus strand of DRKH01000372.1, from coordinate 14,594 downwards.
CACAAATTGGGACAAGCCTTCACCGCCTCCGCCCGTATAGGCCTGAACGATCTTCGGGCCCAGGAAGTTCTGTATTCCAAGCAGCAGCGGATTGGCTATGGCAATCACCCCCCAGCAGGCCGCCCACACGCCCGTGGAACCGGTTCCGTGAAAAAACGCCAGTAACCAGGGATACAAGCTCATACTCAAAGCCCAGAGCAGGCTGCTGCCGAAAATCCATTTGCCGAAAGAGAGGTTTTTCCGGAGATCCTCTTTGAAAAATTTTTTATGAAAGGCATAGGACTCGCGCCTGAAAAAAAACCAGGCAAGACAGGTCAGACTGCAGGCAAGGCCGATGGCATACAGGGCACTCGCGGCGGAAAGCAGATTAAAATACGCCAGGAACAGCAGGCTGCCGATCTGTACCACGGCAACCGTGCCATCCAGCAGCAGGGCCGTTGCCATCTTCAAACCGGCAAAACAGATTCTGCGGATACATTCCCTGAGCATGATAAACCAGACAACCAGACTCAGGGAATACAGTACGGGAGACAACCCCTCCGGCCCGATACCACCGGCGGCAATCCCTGTCCCGACAACAAGGGCCAGCAGTATCAGCACGGCCAGCAAAGCCTGCTGGACGAGCAAATTTCCCGTATAGGCGGCATGTCGTTTCCCCTCAAGCCGTTGACTGTAGACCATATAGGGTGAGGAGAGGAGCGAAGTCTGCAGGTCAAAGGCAAAAAGGACAACGCTGAAACAGAGCATATACAGGCCGAATTCCTCTTTACTGCAGTTACGGGCAAGAATAATTCCGGTTAGAAAATTGGTGGCGCTGGCAACCATCTGGTCGGCCAGGGAAATCATTCCGTTGCTGGTCCGAACCTGGGAAAACAGGGTACGTCCTCTCGTTCTCCATCCGGAATCGGGAGCATCTGTTTGTTCCCCTTGAACCACTCGATCCGGCACAACGGCCTCCCGGTTTCCGGTTTCAGATGTGTCCGAACTGGTCAAGACACCTTCCTTTCCTGGACAAAAAGGGAGCCGATGGTATGGACGATTTCGGAAATACACCGTTTAGCGGCCGGAAAGGCATCGGCGGTGTAACGGAGCGTTTTCCAGGCGATGTCCGGCCAGGGTTTATAGCCCCGGTATACTTTGTAATAAAAGAGGATAAACTCTTTCTTGATCTCCCAGGGAGAAAAACGGGGAAGATTCAACACTGTTCCGGTCCGTTCAAAAAGGGTTGTCCTCGCTTCAGCACTGAGCAGGTTCTGTTTTTTGCAGACGGAAAACAATCGCGTACCGGGATAAGGAAAAAAGATATTGACGGACACGCCGAAAGTGGGACGGCATTGCCTGGTAATATCAACCGTCTCCTGGAAATCGGCAACGCTTTCTCCGGGCAGGCCGATGAGCAGGTTTACGGTGTACTTGATATCATATTCCCGACAGAGAGCACAAAACTCGATTAAGTCCTTATTGTAATACTTTGGCCTGCGCAGGACCTCTTTACGGATTTTTTCGGAACCGGATTCAAGACCGATCCGGAAAAAATCCAGGTTGGCCTCCTTAAAGGCCAGCAGCAGTTTCCTGTTTTCCTGGATCTGTGTTGTCAGGGCCAGGTTGGTCCCATACTTCAACGGCTTTTTCAGGGTCCGGTTGAATGCCGCCAGTTTTTCCAGCAGGGTATAGGTATACTTCAGATTCGCGCCGAGCGTTTCCGTTTCCAGAAAAACGGTTTCCACCTGTTCATCCCAGGCAATGAGCTGCTTAATCTCTTCGATGATATTCTCAGGAGAGCGAAAACGGACATAACGACCGGTGGCTACCTGTCTCAGGGCATGATTAGAGCAGTATGTGCACCTGTTGGGACAGCCGCGTCCGGCAAGGATGGTATACATCTTCCCCTTTCTATTGGAGATAAACGGCTCCCACATATCACGATCAATAAAGGGCAGATGATCCAGATCCTCACGAAAGGGGCGGACAATATTTTTTTCAATGTGGCCGGAATAGGGATTTTTTATCCAGAGGTTGGAAATGCCGCCGGGGTCCCGGCCCGTACCCAGCTGCCTGGCCAACTCGACCACAGCCTTTTCTCCCTCGCCGACACACACTGCGTTGGCAAACGGATAGCGGATAACCTCTTCCGGATTCAGGGTGGGATGGGCACCGCCCAGAACAATATAGGCTGCGGGATCAATCTTTTTTATTACCGTCCCAACCTGTTTGATAATGGGTATCTGGCTGGAGACGGCCGTCAAACAGAAAAGTTCGGGCTTAAACTCATCAATCAGAGCGGTGAACTTCTCACGGAGAGGCGTCCTCGGAGTAATGACCACCAGCTTGACATTATGCCCGGCCTGTTTCAGGACAGTGGCAATAAACGAAAGGCCAAACGGTATATCAGCCGGGCTGTAGAGCTCTTTCTTCAGTGAAAATGTTGATAACGAGTACACGCAAATTATATTCATATATTCCGTAAACCTCTTTTTCTGTAAGCAGTTACCACCTCAGGATCAGTGAACTTGTTACTCTTGGTGAACGCTTACCTTTTTCTCATCACGACAGCCAGGGGGCGGTACAGAACGTTTTCCCCGCCCCACCTCAGGGCTCAACACCGCATAGCTGTCAAGCTAAGGCGAATCCAGTAACATATCAGCAGGTTGTGTTACGTAGGAGCCCGCCCTGCGGGCGATTGTTGGCAGAAACATCAATATGACGCATAATTATCGCCCGCGGGGCGGGCTCCTACGGTATTCTTATCCCCTGATATTATAGATAATTTGTGTTAGCTTGACGGCTATGCTCAACACCGGAGTTCTTTTTCTTGCCGGGCACCCAGTAGCTGGCGGGACCTTTATCCCAATAGCTCGACAGGTTGTTCTTCGGCATTGTTGTGTTCAGAAAATCAATTTTGAACAACCTGGCGATCATGGCGATGGGTGTCAAGACACAAAAGAAGAACAGCGTTAAAAAAAATTTTCTCAGAACCGACATCGGCAGAGCCGATATTTTTATCCATCCCCTGTACGGCCCTCTGAACAGCAGGGGTTTGAACAAGGTAATCGACAGCAAAAAAAATGCCGAAAAAGAAAAAAAGAAACCACCAAAACGGTTCTGCCAGAGGAAGAACCAGGCTGCAAGGGCCATGGCAACACTGAACAGGACACCACACCTCCGCAACCCGCCGACATCATGCGTATTGTTTTCCATAAATATTACTCCGAGATTACGGATTTGCCGTTACCGAGATACTGATGCCAGGCAAACAGAGCTGCACCCGAGGCCGCGCCGGCGCCCCCTGCTGCCGGCTGAACCCGGATTTCATCATAGGAAGAAAGCCCCTGCAGACGACCACCGGCCGCACAAGCCCCGGCGAGCTCTCCGGCAAGACAGAGATTTTTCCGGCCGGTCTTCCTCTGCACATGCTCCATCATCAACAGGAGGATTTTCTCAATCACCGCCTGAATGGAACAGGCGATATCGACATCCGTTGTGGACAACGAGGATTCCGCCGGTTGTGGCGACCGGTCAAAAAGCCGGGCAAACTTTGTATTGGCGACGATCCTTCCGGGGCCGTAATCAAAATAGTCCATATTCAGCTTAAACGAGCCATCGTCCTTGAGATCCAGCAAGGTGGACAGAATCAGATTCTTGTATTTCGGTCTGCCCCGAGCGGCCATTTCCGCCAGTGTACCTGCACCAAAATCGCCTTTCAAACCCAAAAAATGAAAAAAAGCGGCATACAGGAGCCCTGGAGAATGGGGGAACAACATCTCTGCCAACACGGTAACTCCTGCCTCGGTTCCAAGGCCGTAGCCGGTGGTTGTCTGTTCACCAATGCCGTCAACGGTGAGGATAGCTGCCTCCTGAAAGGGAGAGGTGAAAAAGGCGGAGGCTGCAAGGGCCTCATGGTGTTCGGGCAAGAGAATTGTCCCCGAAAAACCTGTTTTCTCAGCGATATGATTTTTAAGCCGAAACTGCTGTTCCAGCCATGGAGACATCTCCTGAACAAAGCAACGGAATCCGGCGGGGGCAACGGCAAGAGCGGTCTTCAGAATCCGCTTAAAGGAGACAAGCGGCTGGGCATCAACGGCTATAATATCCAGTTCACCGACACTGATCTCCGCCGCCTGCAGACAACAGGCAATGGATCGGGCCGAGAAAACAGAACCCTGTTCTTTTCGGTCAACCTGTTCGTCCCGGGCTGAGGCTACGATTTCACCATCCCGAAGCAGGCATACCGCCCCATCGTGCGAACAGGCTGCAATTCCTAAAATATTCATCAGTTTTTTTTACGTTACCACTGCCGCTTTTTATTTCCCCTGCAGGATTCAGACAAAATAATCCAGCAACGCCACAGAAGAAAAAACGGCGCATAGAGTAATGATCGATAGACCTTCGCATCCGCCCCGGCGGTGACAAGGCCGAGAGTCGTGTACAATATCAGGCTGACAACAACTGCAAGCCAAAGGTAAAAATTGAGGTTGATCCCACGAAAATCAACCAGAAAAAAAAGACCGGCACAGGCCATCACCACAATGCAGAACAGGGAAAACGGCGGCAGAAGCAGTTCCATGGCACTGTCGAAGTAACGGATATCTCTTTTGGCAAAACCCGCCTTCAGCAATTTGGGCAGATACCTGTTTCTGACCTCAAACTTCCCCATATCCCAGCGGGCCCGCTGCCCTCCGGTCTGGTTGACCCCGGCATGCAGTTCAACATTGATCCCGGCATCAGGGGCAAAGACAACGCGAACCCCGTGGAGATGCAGGAACATACCGTATTCGATATCCTCTACCATGGTGGTGGTATTCCAGCCCAGCTGCTCCAGGACCTGCCGGGAAAAACACATACCGGTTCCCATGAGATTGGCGCTCCATCCCAGCCTGCTTCTTCCCCGGTAACGCAGGTTTCTATTCAGGGCAAACCCGAGAAAGGAAAGGCTCTCCATGGGCGAACGCTCAGGGTGTCTGGCCTGGGAATAGCCCTGGACCACCTTTGCGCCCCTGCAAAAATACTGATTGATTGCCTGGAGAAAATCCGGTTCCATGTAGGTGTCGGCATCCAGAACAATGAAGGCATCATGGTTGTACCTCTCAAGAAGGCCGGGAAAGGCCCAGCCAAGCGCAAACCCCTTGCCGGGCCTGTCCGGCTCTGTGCGCTCAAGACAGCTGATATTTCGTTCCCGGACAATACGGGCCGTTGCATCAGTGCAGTTATCCGCCAGCACAACAACTTCATAGAGTTCCCGTGGATAATCAACCCGTTCCAGGGAATCCAGGGTTGCACCGATCAGCTCGGCCTCGTTATGGGCCGGGATGAGAAGGACAAAGTTGGTCTTGGGCCCGAACCGCCGGTTCTTTTTTTCAGGGACAAAACTTGCTGCGGCAAGAAAGAAAAGATAACAGAAAACCAGCAGCAACACGACTCCGAGGACGAAGAAGATACCATCAAGGAAAAGCATCATTCAGCCTTGCGGAGAATATACCTGTGCCAGAGCAGCAAAACAACAAACTTCGTGTTTCCAAGCAGGTATCTGCGCCAGAGGCGTCCCGGTTCCGCGATCAGCCTGCACAACCATTCAAAGCCGTTATCCAGCAGCCAACGGGGGCCCCGTGGCGTTTGACCGGAAAGAAAATCAAAAAGACCGCCCACTCCCCAGAGGACGGAGGCATCGAGTTCTTCACCATGATCGCGGATCCAGAGTTCCTGCTTCGGGGCGCCGAAACCGATGATCACGAGATCCGGCCCAGCCCCGTTTATTTCAGCAATGACCTCCGCAGTTTCCTCCTGTTTGAAATAACCGTGGTGGGTGCCGACGATCATCAGGCCGGGGATGTCCGCCATCAACCGGTCGGCAGCGGCATGGGCCACCCCGGGTTTTCCGCCGAGTAAATAAAGGCGCAGCCCCTGATCGGCAAAAGTTCTGCAAAAATCAGGGAAGAAATCAGCAGCCGTTGAGCGGCCGGGCAGAATATCGCCCCAGACCCGGGCCCCCAGCACGACGCCGATACCGTCGGCGTAGACAAGATCAGCGCCATTGAGCGCCTGCAGATAGGGTTTATTCTTCCCGGCGATCAGCACACAATCGGCATTGACATACATGACGGTGTGCTGCTCTTTAAAACCGGCAAAATCAACCACCTTACGGCACAGTCCGGCCGTATCAAGCACATCAATCCTGATCCCCATCAGGTTTATGGTTTTCCGTTCTCCCCGCGGTACAACGGAGGCCGGAGAAGAAGGGTCGACATCGGCAATGGACATTCCTGCGCCCCCGCCTAAGCGCGAATCCTGGCAAAATCAAGGATATGCCCGAGAATGGCCCTGCTCCCGCGGAAAACATAATTCAGATCCTCAAGGCTCCTGATTTTCAGGAGCTGGCGCAGAATAAATCCGGGGGTCATGAAGGTCTTGTATATATCACTGCACATCTTCATGATCTCTTCGGCCTCCATATCAGGCATGGTGAACACCGGTTCGGTCATGTCGTAACGTTCCCAGGCCCGGGGATCTTTAAAACGGATCCAGCCCTTTTCCATGGCCTCGGTAAAAAGCGGCGTTCCCGGGTAGGGAACCATAACCGTGGCCTGGAGCATTTCAGCATGCCCCCTGGACATGAGTTTTTTTGCCAGCCCAAGGGTCCGTTCGGCATCGGCACGCGTCTCCCAGGGGTAGCCGACCATGACCGTCAGCTGGATATCCAGCCCCGCCTCGGTTGCCAGACGGCACCCTTCAACAATATCAGCGACCTTGATATTCTTGTTTATCCGGTCCAGGGTCGCCTGGTTGGCCGATTCAAGGCCCGATTTCATCTTTCGAAAGCCGGCCTTTCTCATCAGTCCCAGTAGTTCAGGCCGTTTGACCAGATAATCAAAGCGCATGTTACAGGAAAAAAGAATTTCCTTGTTCAAACCGCGCTCAATCATGCCGTGGCAGAACTTTTCCAGCCAGCCGCCGGCCGGGAAGTTACCGCTGTCATCGAAAATCTCCCGTACACCGTAGCGGCTGACCAGCATCTCTATCTCATCGAGAAGACTTTCCACCGTCCGGGTCCTGAAATTCGGATAAATGGTCGTCCAGGAGCAGAAGGTACACTTTCCCCACTGACAGTCCCGGCCGGCCATGGTGTAACGGAAGGGCTCTCTTTTTTTCCATTTTTCATAGTACAGATGGGCCTGGGTCAGCTCACGGTCGATAAAGGGCAGGCTATTGAGATCATTTGCCTGCAGGGAAAAGGGCCCGCTGTTTTTAATGGAGTCATTGTCCCGATAGTAGACCCCGGACGGCATATTCCCTTTACCCGACAAGGCGTCAACCAGCCCTTTGAGTGAAAAATCATAATCTCCACCGGTAAGGACAAAATCAACCGGCGACTTCAGAAGAGACTCTTCAGGCAGGGCGGTCACATGGTCGCCCATGAGCACTATTTTAATATCCGGTGAAATCTTTTTGACATCCCTGATGATAGCCCAGTGCAGCTTGATGACCGGGGTCTTGCTTTCCAGAACAAGCAGATCCGGTCGTTCCGCCTCAACAGTTTCCAGAAAATGTTCGTAGGAAAGCTGCCGGGCAATGCCGTCATACCACAGAACATCATGCCCGGCCCTGTCCAGGATCGTCGCGGCATAGGCCGGCACAAGAGGATAGATATAGGAACCGATACTCATCCACTGAAACTGGCGGTTCTGGGTAAGCATGGGACTGCCCTTCCCCTGCAGTTCAGGATAACCGATCATTATTTTCATAGTTTCGTTACTCCACGCTCTCCTGCAACGGAAAGCACAATTGACCACTGTTCAAGTCTACCACAGAAAGACGGGCAAAAAGAATAAAAAAAACGGGCGCAGGATGGCTACACGGTAACAACTCGTTTCGGGCCGTTTCGAACAAAAGCGACAAGTCCGCAACGCCGCAGGTCGACAAGGGTCAGGTCCTGATGTCTCCCTGTTATTTCAACACGGGGCAGGCAGTCCATATGCCTCCGATGAGCGGGAAAGATATTTCCTTCACGGACCGTGGTCATGGTGGAGAAACCGCAGGCGGCAGCCAGGGAAAATTCGCGCGTGCCGACCTCTTTTCGCGAGCCGAAAGGGTAGGAGAAATGGAGCACGGGTCGACCGATCTTCTCTTCCAGGCGTTTCTTTGACGTTTCCATTTCCCACCGGACCTGTTCCTCGGTCAGCCGTTTCAGATTGTAGTGGTGGACGGTGTGTGCGCCAATGGTAACCAAAGGGTCGTCGGCAAGCTCCATGACCTGGTCCCAGCTCATCTGTTGATCCCCATAGTCCCCGGGATCAACAGCATTGGGAGAAAAGACAGCCTCGATCACCTCCTCCATCTGCTCCGAAGGCACGGAAAGCAGGAGCTCCCGGATTGTATTATAGGCGGCTTCCCTGTCTGCAGAACCGGTAGTCGCAAGGGTGTAGGTCCTGTTTAAGTAGCAAAACCGCACGGGATCATGCTGCAGGACAAGATCTTCAAGCATATACCACCAGAGAATACTTTTTCTGTCGGGGAAATCGGTAATAACATACACGGCATAGGGGAGCTGGTATTTCTTGAAAATCGGATAGACGACCTCAAACGCATCCGCATAACCGTCATCAAAGGTAAAACAGACAAACGGACGGTCTGCTACTGCCCCCATCAACCGATCATAGACGGTATCAAGCGAAACGACCTCATACCCTTTTTTGATAAAAAATCCGATGAGTTGCTCCAGGAATTGTGGCGTTATCTCTATTCTGGAGTTGGCAGCAATCCGTGGATGGGCTTTTTCCGGAAGCACCCGGTGAAGGACAAGAATCACACCACTGCCGATAAAAAAAGGACAAAGCAGACGATACAGCTTTGTATATTTCATCAGGCCGAGACAGCCGTTCAGCAATTGATGTTTCATCTCGCTCATGCAGGGTTCCCCAACGGTTGAATCCATGACGGAAAACGGCTTTCACTCGTGGAATATATTGTTGTACACTCGTACAGCTCCTCCGTGGGAGAAGCAGCAACCCGAGGGCTCTACAGGCTCCCGTCTCCGTCAAAAAGGCAAGGATCCCAGGCCGTTGAATCTTCAAGCTTGCTGCCGAGAGCGGGATCCCCGGTTTTATAAAACGGCCAGACAGGTGTTTTTCTTTTATGGGGCAGCCACTTTGCGAGGATTTGCCGCTTATCGGGCTGAAAGCCAACGGCTTCCAGCATGTGAATCCCTTCTCTTCGGCATCTTTTTTCTGCAGACGCAAGCAGCTTGAAGATGACAGCGGAAGGTTCCTTTTCAAGAGTTTGTATATCGACCAGCTTTATCCGCTTTAAATTCATCTCCGGCTTGTCATCCCGGAGAAAAATTGCATATGCGATCATTTGCTGATTGTTCTGAACCGTGTATATCCATATCCGGCCCTCATGCAAAGCATACGTATAGCGCCATTGGAGCGATTTACGGTCTCGCACGCAAAGCAGTCTGTTTTCCTGTTGCAAAAGGGTGTGCCAGAATTCGTCGAATTGACGGCCGATATCGGTACAACGCTGAACCTTTCCTCCAGTATCGTTATGATACCTTGCAATATTTCTTATCTCCACGCCCCAGCGCATAAGCAATGACAGCGGAGCAGCGAGGATGGCTAATTTCTGACAGAATACAGCCTCTTTTTTTATGGCGACGCTCTTGAGAAAGGCGGGATAATCGAGAATTGAAAAAAGAGAGATATCGTACGAATGGGCCGGGATTTTTTTTGCCTTATAGGCCAGAAATATCTTCTGGGTAATCGGGTTGCCACCGGTTGTGTTGATGAGAAAATCGGCATTTTCCTGCCGGAAATAATTGTTAATCAACAATACCGAATTTTGTCGATAGGCCTTGTCAACGACCCAGTTATGGGCTGCAGCCGCAATAATTTTTTTGCCCCTGAAAAAATATTCCAGCGGTATATTGCCCAAATAGCCTACGACCTTGCCGGAATCCTTGAGTACCCATCCCCGGGGACAGGCGTACCCGGTATTTTTCAGAACAGGATTTTCCTGCCAGAAAAATTTCCATTCAACGTATTTCCTGGCCGGGATACCATGGCGACCAAACAGAGCCATGATACCTTCATAATCGTTTAAGCAAACCTCTGTTACTTCGACCATGCAAGTTATTCTTCAGGGAGCTTCTCGAGAAGTGCCAGCATCGCCCCGATGTTTTCCAATTGTCCAATTTCAGCGGCATTGAGCTGAATCCCGAACTCTCCCTCAATCGCAACGATAAGAGTGACGTGCATGAGGGAATCCCACTCCTCGATATCATCAGCCGTCATATTCTCTGAAATCACAATATCGTCATCATTGAACACTTCACAAAAAATGTCGTTCAGCTTTTTCCTTACCTTCTCTCTATGTGCTGTAGTCATGCGTTTAATCCAAAGTCAATTTGTTAATATATGTTTCGTACACGGGGGGATTGCCTGTCAGCGGCAGCTCCCACATGGTCACCCCGTCTTGTTCCTGTACAAGCGAAAAATGCAGTTTTTCATAGAGATCGGAAACAATTTTATTTTTCCTGGTGGGAACGTATTTACCGATAATCGACTGCACATTACGTTGCCGCGCCAACAAGACGATTTCGTTGGCAATAAACTGTTCCATGCCCCTGGCAAAAACCCTGCAGCTCATGGACCAGGTATCAATATAAAGGGTATCTCCTTCCTGTTCTTCAAGTATGACTACCGAGATTAAGCCATTATCGCCAAAACAATCTTTCAGACGAAAATACAGGCAGTGCTTCTGTTTGTCGGACATCATGGCTGCGATTTCGGTCTCGGTATACCTGGTTGTCGTCAAGTGGAACTGATTGCTTTTATTTATAAGCTGGGCAATTCTTGCGAGATTTAAATCGTCAAACCGAGATACGGTTGCCTCCATCCGCAGACTTTGCAAGTATTCGGTCAGGTCTCTGCTTTGCGTTCTCAGCTGCTTTCGGGAAACATTGTCACGGTAATACTCATTTCTTACTTGATCTGCGTCTGAAAATGAGATGACCTCAAAATAGGAATGACGATCCAGTGCCTCAATATATCCGCTGGGGTCTTCGGGCATATCCGGAATGGCCACCATTGGCAGATATTTTCGAACTATTTCTCTTTCGGCAGGGTTGTCATCAACAAAAACCATGTGTTCAAGACCAATATTGAGCTCGTCGGCGATTGCGCTGATATTGGCAACCTTGTCCTCCCAGTTTGCTTTGAAAACAGCAATATCCTCCAACTTGAGCTGCATATCCGGGTGTTGCAGGAAAGGTTCTTTTGCAAGTTCCTCTTCGTTTTTACTGCAGACGGTGAGAATAATTCCCCGGTTTTTCAAACCGAGCAGGTATTGCTGGAAATCAACAAAGGCCTCTCCGGCCGCGCCGTTTCCAAGGACAATACCATGCACGCCATCGTCCCCGATAATCCCACCCCAGAGCGTGTTGTCTAAATCAAGGACAAGGCACTTTTTTGAAAAACCCTTGATCGAGCCGACCAGTCTTGCCGCTTCAAAGGCAACCAGACCTGTTGCATCCAGAGAAAAAGCATGTTTGGAATGATACCAGAAACGAGAATCATGCCATTTTCGTTTTCCGTAAACAGAGGAGATATACTCCAGATCGAAAAGCGCAACACCGGCCTGCACCGCCTTTGCCAGTGCAACATTAAATGCACGGAGAAGGCTGACCCTGCCCCATGGAGCAGTTCCTTCGTAGTTTCCCAACGTTCTACAAGAGGGGAGATCGGCATTATTCTGGATAATGAATGTTGAAGAATTCTTTTTAAGCTGCTCCCAGAGGGTTACATACCCTTCAACGGCCTCCTCGACAGCCTTGTTCGAATCCTCAATCGATGCACCCTGACCGACGTCAAATTTCAGATCCCGATAACTCGTAAAAATCATGGTTATGTCGGGAGCAAAGCTGTAAAGGGAACTGGCCGGGTCTAAAATTGATTGCGAAACAGTATCATAACCTGCCTCGTAAATGACCGCCGACAGGCCGGTTTGAGCAAGCCAGTATTTAAAAACCGCAACGAAATGGGTGACAGTACTGCCGGCAAGAATCGCGATGCGGACATTGGTTAGTTTTATGACATCTTTGGGGATGGAATTGAACAGAGCACAGTATTTATGTTGTAAAAAAAAAGCATCTTCAGGCTCGGAGATACGCTTCAGGGAAAGAAAAGCCTCCTCGAATTTCTCCCTGCCAATGTCCTCTTTTATCCTTTTAAGCCTCTCTTTTTTATCGGCACTTTTCATTTTTCCCTATTGGAGCAGCTTTGCCAAACGCTTAAACGAGGGCGTATCATCCCTGTAAACACCATCAATCTGATCAATGGTAATGTCATTAATGGCTGTTTGTATCTCAGTAATTGCATTTATACTGAATCCCTGATCGTACAAATAGGCCAGATACCAGAGGCTGGTATCCGGATCAATAAAAACGCTGTTTTTAATGCCTTTGAACATCTCAATTTTGAACTGATAGGCGGTATTTGAATCCATGGTGTCATGGCGCCATTTGTTCCCCATACCGGACAGACCATACTCCTCACGCCTCTGATGAATCGGGGTGTGGGACATATAATAGAATTCTTTAAGAGTATAAAAATCAAGGCCGGTCGTTTCAATAAACTCTACATTCTCCTGTACCGTGGCTTCGGTTTCACCGGGGAAGCCTATGATAAAAGCGGCCATGGATTTTATACCATTTCGGCTTAACAGCTCAATCCCCCTTCGGTACTGAGAAACCGTGGCTTTTTTATTCATATTTTTCAAGACGGTATCACTGGCGGACTCGATACCTAAATAGACCGCCTTACATCCCGATTCTTTCATCAGTTGGGCGATTTCCTGGTCAACGAATTGCACCCGAAGGAAAGAAAACCAGTCGAAATCGTACTTTGCGAACATTTTACAGAGTTCTTTAAACCTTGGTACCGGCACATTGATGGTATCGTCAATAAAAATAATTTTATTGACATTTGAGCCACGCAGAACAGCTTGGATGTTTTTTTCAAGTTCCTCACATGACATTGTATGGAACCCCTTTGCCACCTTGGGGTAGGAACAGAAAGCACAGCAGAATGGACAACCCGATGATGTCCTCATGGGAATGGTCCGGTTTACAAAGGGCGTTTCAATTTTATCCCAGAAAGGGGGCGTCTCCAGCACCGGAGGATGCCATTGCATCGCTGTTGCTTTAAATGAGCAGTCGGCAAAGTCCTTCCCTTCCAGATAGGCAAGGTTGTTTACCTGATCCAGGTTACCGGATGCCCTGCCAAGGAGGAGGTCCTTAAGGTCCTTTTCGGAATTGAATGCATGTAGCACATAGCTGATCTTATTTTTCCGCATGGAATTTTCAAACTTGCCGATTCCATTATTCATTGCCTGTTCGTTGACAAAGGCCCCCCCCAGCACAATTTCCATTTCAGGTGCGAAGTTATGGAGTTTTTGAGAGAGTCTGCGGATCTCAGTATACGACAGGTAGAACGTTGTCGATATTCCCACTAAAGGCGGGGTGGTGTTTTTTTCATAAAGCGCACAAAAAATATCCCACTCGCTATCGATATTGTTAATAACCGCAGCCTTAATGCCGTAGTTTGACAGATAATTGGCCAGATGGATTCCGCTGAGCCCCGGAAGGTTCCATATATTCAGCAGGTTTCGACGTTGGGGATACTCCGCCTGATTGAAAAAGATGCCGGATTTGAAATGATTTATCAGGTCAAGATGGGAGTGGAATGCATTCTTGAAATGGACCATTCGAGGAAAGACCAGATCACGGTACAGCTCAATCCTCTCTAAAGGGAGTCGGGAATATTGTTTATAATCAACAGAATCTGACTGGGTAATAAGTATAATGTCAATCATCGGAGTCCATTTGTCTGGGTAAAGCCTACCTGAACTTTTGCCCTTAACAGAACATTATTGTTCTTCAGGTTCTTCATGACAACTTTTAAGATAATAATCCGGGTACTTAATGAGATTTGATTGACAATACATTCTATATTAACGGTGTCGTTAACATAGGCAGGGGACAAAAAATTGATATTTATACCATGAAGCAGGGCATGCCTGCCGGGGAAATGGACACCGACCAGCCTGGAAAGGTAACCGGATAAAAGAAGACCATGAACCACCCGCCCCTTAAATCCTCTCTGCTCGGCAAAGCCGTCATCCATATGAAGAGGATTAATGTCTCCTGAAAGTTGAGCAAAACGCTCCACATCAGACTTGGTTATGGTAACTGAAAAAGAAAATTCCTGGCCGATTGAAAAATCATCAATTGTTTTCTCAGCTATGACCGTGGGCGTGGGCATAATCTATTCTGCTGATAAACCAGCACGACTGGACCAGGTAAGCGGAGCAAAGCGTAGACTCCGGGTAAGCGGAGCAAAGCGCAGACCCCAGGTATTTAACGTCACAGCCACAACAAATGATGCAAATAGCCCGAAACGACACAGCTTCGGGGGCGATCTTCGGATAAATGGACTATATCCGCTATAAAATCAAGCAGAATCATTGTACCGTCTTATAAACACCATAGCTGAAATAAATGGGAATGTTTTTGCGGATATACAGATCAATGAAGGTATTGATAT
>DRKH01000371.1 GCA_011051825.1 Desulfobulbus sp. | reverse complement strand
ATTCCAGCTTTGATAGCTATAAATGGCCGCAGGCAGTGTACAGATCGTGATTATGAGTGCGATGGCTGCCGTGTAGCGCGCAATACGGATGATGGTATCTTTTCGGGTCTGGACTCTGAGAGTGTCGGCAAGACTGGGGGCCAGCAGGCCGGCACTGAAAATAAAGAAAAAAAGTCCGGACAACAGCATCCATTGGTTGGAACCAAGCAGGTCAACGTATCGTTGCCAGACGGGACGATCCTCACGGTACAGACCGTTTTGTCTGCGTATCACGGCAAGGTTACTACGAATATCCCCGTTATTGTGGTCAAGACGTAATGCCTGCTCATAGGCGCGGATTGCCTCCCCTGTTTTTCCCAGCTCTGTATACGTGTTTGCCAGATTATAAAGCAGGGAGGCGGAAACACCGCGTCTTGCAGCCGTCTCCAGGTAATCCCGGGCGGCTGTGGGGAAATCTCCCCTGGAATAGGCCTGATTGCCAAGCTCGAACGTATCCTCTGACTGACTGCTTGCCGCGGTTCCTGTAATCAGGAAGACCAGCAGAGCAGATAAAAGATATCTGAAAATAATACGTTGTCGGTTATTCATGACAGATGTATTTCCTGTTTGAGTATCGTTAAAATCCTGGCCATTTCCTGCCGGGATATCTCTTCTCCGGTATAGGTGGCATGTTCGGCCTTTTTGAAGATCTCCGCCAGGGGAGAATCCTTGGGCAGCTGCTGTTTAAGATCGGCAGTACTGATCGCCTCTGCTTTTCCCTGCCAGCTAAAGGCAAATCGCTTCTGCAGGATACGGCGGCAGAGTTCAAGGAACACTTGAGAATTATTGTTCTCCATTGCCTGATTTGCCTGTTCGACCAATTTTTGCAGCTCCCTGGCCAGGGCTTTCTTTTGGGCCCGGACCGGATCACCATTGATCCTGTTGTTGCGGACCATAAGAAAAATGGCAGAGAGCAGGAGCAGCAGGCCGACAGCCAGCAACAGTTGAAACCACAGGCTTTGGTAGAGTGGCTGCAGCCCATGGACTGCCTTGCCAAACTTCGTGTGTATCGGTGCCAGCTTGGAGCCTGAGGGTTTTTCAGGGTTCCCGGCTTTGGGAGATCCCGTCGCCACGCTTTGCGGTTGCGGCCGGCCGCTTCCTTTTCCATTTCCCTGCAGAGTGATGGGAATAGGATCGCTGTTCAGGGTTACATAGTTCTTTGCCTGAGGGTCGAAATATGAGAATCGTAGCGGGGGTATTGCCTTTATCTGCGGGTCGACCGGGACAATAGCCTGTTCAAATTCCTTTTTTCCTTTGCCGTTGACGGCATCCGCAGCCTGAGATGAAGGGGGATAGGTCTTCCAGTTGCTGTTGTTCGGGAAGACAGGGGCATGAACACGGTCAAAATTTCCCGTACCCTGTACTCTCATCTTGAGGGTAATCGGATCTCCGGTCCGGACAGTTGTGGGTTGGGCGCTCACGGCAAGGCTGAAGGTACCGACCGCACCGCTGAAATCGTCAGGTTTTCCCGAATCCGGCAGATCCTGCACCTTCAACTCCAGCCGGGGGCTGACCAGGGTAACGTCCTTTCGGCTGAACCCACTGAAAAAATCATCGAAAAACGGATCATTGAACAGGGGCGAGCCGAACATTGAAGAGGGGCGCTGTCGTTGAGCACGAACAAGCAGGGAGACATCCAGCTCCACCTCCATCGGAAATACCCCCTGTTTTACAGAGGATAAGCTTCCCTGCCAGGTCAGTACCGTATAGGGTACCCCTTGGATGATTTCTTCACTCTGGACCGGTTTATCGTCCATGGAGTCCAGGACGAAATTACCACCCGGCAGACGGGGCGCCGACTTGATGGTTGCCCTGATGCCCTGCCTGAACACGGCCTTGATCGTAAATGGGAGGAGTTCGCCTGAGTAAATTGTTTCTTTTTTCGGAATAATCCGCATAAAGCCAATCTTGTCCGCCTCGCCGGTTCGCAACCTGGTCGAGGACGGAGGAGTGACGGCGGTGCCTCCGCCTTGACCGGATTTATTAGGTGCGGCCGGCATCGCCACCGGCAGGACGCTGCATTTGATGGCTTTGGTCTGGTACTTCTTACCGTTGATATGGACTGTAACCGGTTCAATGGTATGGGGGCCCGGTTGATCGGCCTGGACCATGAACATATAGGCGATAGAGGAGGATGATTTGCCGTTAATCCATTGCATCTGACTGCTTTGGCCCTGATAGGTAAATTGGAGACCGTCGCCATGGGGATTTTCGGGTTGCCCCTCATTGCTTCCATTGATGGTGACAGTGAGAAGTGCTGTCTGGTCTACCGGAAACTGTTTCGGGCTCAGCCCGGCTTCCACGGTGATATCCGCTGCCTGAAGAATACCGGGCAGGGTAAGGGCGGCGAAGATCAGCAAAAACAGCAACCGTGCACCCCAGAAGGGGCGGGCACTGATGGGCTGTTCACTGAACCTGTGTTCACCGTACTGAAATATTTTGTCCCTGTGCAACATTGTCGAGTATCTTTTCATGGTCTTTTTCGTTTTTGTTGAACGGAAAATGAGCATATCTTACCAGTTTTTCAGTGGATGTTCTTGTTTGCTGCCGGATCCCTGTGGAATAAAGTCTAATCGACCTTCTTCATCTTCAAGTGCATCAAGCAGGCTCCGTGCTTCCTGGCTGGTCATTTTCCCCTGCTTTCTTCGTTCTTTGTCCTGAGAGTTCATGCCCTTGCCGTGCGCAGCTTTTTTTCCTGCCGTGGTGCCGGGCTGAGCTGACTTGTTCCGGGGTTTGTTCTTCTGCTGTCCCGCTTCTGCCTGATTGCCTTGTTGCTGTTTGTTTTGTTTCTTGTTTGCATCAGCCTGTTTCCCGGAAGATTTTTTATTCTTCTGGTCCTGCTTGCTGCCCGATTTCCCTTGCTGATCCCGGGCCTGCTTATCCTGGTTCTTTCCCGACGAATTCTTTTTGGACTGCTCCTTCTTGTTCTTCCGGCCCTGGTTCTGCTGGTTGGGTTTATTCCCCTGACCCTCTCCGTTTTTTTGTTTATCCTTTCCCT
>DRKH01000370.1 GCA_011051825.1 Desulfobulbus sp. | reverse complement strand
TTTGAACATTTAGAAAAGCGATCTTCAATTATGCAATCCTCGACGTAGCCCTGCTACGCCTGCGGTTGCATGCAATCAGATCACTTCTCTAAATGTCCACATTACACCTCACCTCTACGAAGTTGTTTTTGAGCGAACCCTTACGTTCGATCTGTTTCAGGCGTGAAACACTGGTGAACTCGTACGGAAAAACAAAGAGCGCCCGGGCGCGGGCGCTCTTGAGCCGTGCCGTCACTCCGTATCAGCGGATCGGCGGGGCATACTGGATGCCGCCTTTGCTCCACAGGGCGTTGAGACCACGTTTGATTTTCAGGGGCGAATCCATACCTACGTTACGTTCAAAGACTTCGCCGTAGTTGCCGACCTGTTTGATAATCTGATAGGACCAGTCATCGGCGAGGCCAAGACTTTTTCCTTTAATCCCTTCCAGGCCGAGCAGGCGACGGATACCGGGGTTGTCGGATTTTTTCATTTTATCGATATTTTTGGAAGTCACACCCATGTCCTCGGCGTCGACCATGGCAAAAAAGGTCCAGCGAACAATGTTGAACCAGCCGTCATCACCCTGACGTACAACCGGTCCCAGGGGTTCCTTGGAGATAATTTCCGGCAGCAGAATCGCATCTGAAGGATTGGCGAGATGAGTACGCAGACCATAAAGCTGGGACTGATCCGAGGTCAGGACGTCACACCGTCCGGCCTCAAAACCTTTAATAGTCTGATCATGTGAATCAAAAACAACCGGCTCATACTTCATCTTGTTCTGGGTGAAGTAGTCAGCCAGATTTAATTCGGTTGTTGTACCGGCCTGGATGCAGATAGCAGCGCCGTCCAGTTCCTTGGCACTTTTTACGCCAAGCTTCTTGGAAACCATAAAACCCTGGCCGTCATAATAGTTCACACCGGCAAAGTTCAGCCCCAGTGATGTGTCGCGGGTCAGGGTCCAGGTGGTTCCACGAACCAGCACGTCAATTTCACCGGACTGCAGTGCCGTAAAACGTTCCTTGGCATTCAGCGGGATGTATTTCACTTTGTTCGCATCACCGAGAACGGCGGCAGCTATGGCCTTGCAGCCGTCAACGTCCAGCCCCTTCCAGTTACCCTTTTCATCGGTTGCCGAGAAACCCGGCAGCCCGGTTGAAACACCACATTGCAGAACATCTCGTTTCTGCACCTCTTCCAGAGTGGAAGCCGATGCCATTGAGGCGGAAATCATCAAAAAGACGGCCACCATGATAAAGGATAGCTTTTTCATACGTTCTCCTTGCACAAATTTATTTTATTTCGACAGGTTACCATTAAAAAAATAATGGTAGTTTCCCAAGACCCGGGTATAGTAACAGATAGACGAGAAATGTCTACTTGGTTTTTAATAAAATGTGAAAGATTATTTTTCTTTTTTTGTGCTGTGTCCTTGACCGTTCATCAGCTCTTGAGTATGTAAAAGAGATGGGAAAACAGGAAAATACTAACTATCGTCCTGTCGTTTTGATAGCAGATGATAACCGGGTGATTATTAAACTCCTTGGAGAAGTGTTGAGTAAAGAGGGGTATCAGGTCGCCGAGGTTCACGATGGTAAAGCGGTCCTCAGTTCAATTCCTTCCCTGCAGCCGGACCTTATCCTGTTGGATGTCGATATGCCTAAAATGTCCGGTTTCGAGGTCTGTCGAAAGTTGAAGCAGGACCCGCGTTCCGCCGATATTCCGGTTCTTTTTGTCACCTCCAGAAATGACAAAAAGGATATTCTGGCCGGTTTTGCAGCCGGTGGCCAGGACTATGTGGTAAAACCCTCGACCAGAGCCGAACTGCTGGCCAGAGTACAGACCCATCTGGCCCTGCGTCGGGCCCTGCAGAAGCTTAAGGCCAGCGAGGCCAGATATCGTGAACTTTCCCTGCGGGATGACCTGACCGATTTTTATAATACCCGTTACCTGTATCAGACCCTGCAGGGCCAGCTCGATATGCATCGAAGCCGACCTCTCTCCGTTATATTTATGGACATTGATGATTTTAAACGGGTGGTGGACACCTATGGTCATCTGAATGGATCCCGTACCATTGCCGAGCTCGCCGATGTGGTCCGTTGTGTTCTTCCCGATGGCTGTTACGGAGTGAGTTATGGCGGTGACGAGTTTGTTATCGTTCTTGCCGGTCATGATCATGCCCAGGGGATGCAGGTGGCGGAGCAGATCCGTAAGTCCATAGAGGCGACAAGTTTCCTTACCCTTATGGACCTTGCAATTCATATCACGGTCAGCTGCGGTGTCGCCACCTTTCCACAGGATGCCCAGACTCTTACCGAACTGTTGGCCAGCGCCGACCATGCCCTTTTTGAGATCAAAAAACAGGGTAAAAACGCTGTCGGCAGTTTTTTATAACCATGTCATCTCCTCCTTCCCCTCCTTCAAGCCGGTTGCTGGCCCTCAACACCCTCTGCCGGTGGAATGAACTCCATGCTCCGGTTGATGGAGTTTTTGATCGGGTCGTCGGCACCAACCACCTTGACTCTCGAGATCTGCAGCTGGCAGGCGCTCTTGTGTTCGGCGTCCTGCGCCAACAGCAATATCTGGATCATATCCTGACCGGTTTTGCCAGACATCCCCTGCGCAAGATGAAACCGCGCACCCTGTTTGCCTTGCGGATCGGTCTGTTTCAGCTTCTCCTGCTGGACCGTATTCCGGAATCCGCAGCGGTCAACGAAACCGTCAAGGCCTTTAAAGCGGTTCGTCAGCCCAGGTGGCTGGTCAGCTTTGTACATGGTGTCCTCCGTAACGTGGCCCGAAAAAAAAATGAACTGCCCCCTCCGGAGTCAGCCACCATAAACGGGCTGCCGATACTGAATCATCCCGACTGGCTTGTCAACAGATGGCAGCAGCGCTTTGGCCGGGACAAAACCACCATGCTGTGCCGCCGGAACAACCAGCCGCCTGTCCTGACCCTGCGGACAAACAGCCGCCGCATCAGCAGGGAAGAGCTCAAGCGTCTCTTTGCAGAGGCTGATTACCAGGTAGAGCCGGGGACCTTTTCCCCGGAGGCGCTGTGCCTTGAGGCCGGTGGAGCCGTTAGCGGATTGCCGGGCTATGACCAGGGCTATTTTCAGGTCCAGGATGAGGCCGCGCAACTTGCCTCGGGGTTATTGCCTATGGGTGCCGGGGGGAACTATCTGGATGCCTGCGCCGGACTGGGTGGCAAGACCAGCCACCTGGCCGCTCTTGCTCCGGAAACGGTACGGATCACCGCAATTGAACCTGACAAACGACGCTACCGGCTGCTGGGAGAGAACCTGCATCGTCTGGGCCTTGACCGGGTCAATGGTTGCAACACCACTCTGGAGCAGTTTGCAGCGGAGACCGGAGAACGATTTGACGGTATCCTGCTGGATGCTCCCTGTTCAGGAACCGGGGTCATTGGCCGTCAACCGGATATCAGGTGGAATCGTACCGAGAAGGATCTGGAAACCTATCATCGCCGGCAGCTCCATTTCCTAAACACGGCGGCCGGTCTGCTGAAAAAAAATGGTATCCTTGTCTACGCCACCTGCTCTCTGGAGCCGGAGGAAAACGAACAGGTTGTTGCCGCTTTTCTGGCCGATCATTCTGAATTTTTTATTGAGAATGGAGCAGAGTACCTGCCGCAGCAGGCGGCCTGCCTTGTGGACAAACATGGGTATTTTCATCCCACCCCCGCCGATGGGCTCGATGGTTTTTTTGCCGCCCGCCTTCGTTGCAGCAGGTCGTAATTGTGCTGCAAAATGCACAATTGCTCTACCACTTCAGGATAAACCGGCATGGCTGGACCAGGATTTTACCGTCCCAGCCACAACGGACGATGAACATATCCTGAATCGACAGTGTTCCATGGTCAGGCCGTTTTTTTTGAAAGCCAGGCTGCGATAAAGGAATCGCTAACGAGCTGAAAAAAATGGAACATGAGGCAGACGATGACAGCACTGCCGGTATCAATGCTGATGTTGGCCAGCACGGCCAGGCTGATGGGCAGGGTT
>DRKH01000369.1 GCA_011051825.1 Desulfobulbus sp. | reverse complement strand
CCGATGATTGCCTGGACCATTGGACTTGCCACCCGGATATTCGGCCAGACGGAATTTGCAGTCCGTCTACCCACGGTCCTGGGAATGGCGGTCACGTCGTTTTACCTCTGCCTGCTGGCTGCCCGCTGGTTTTCCTGCCGCTGCGCCTTTCATGTGGCTCTGCTTGTGCAGGGGATACTGCTCTTTAACGGGGCGTCTTTGATAGCAACTCCGGACGGACTTCTTCTCCCCTGCTGGGCTGCGGCCTGTTATCACAGTGCCATGGCCATCAGTAACCGATCCCGTGGACAATGGCTGATGACCGGTCTCTGGTTCGGCCTGGGCCTGCTGTCCAAGTACACGATGATCCTCTTTTTGCCCTCTCTGTTTTTCTGCATGCTCGCAGTACCGGCGTACCGAAAACAGTTGGCCGGCCCCTGGCCCTGGATTGGCTTGTTGTGCGGCCTGTTTCTCTTTACGCCTGTTCTGATCTGGAATTGCGAAAACGGCTGGGCTACCTTTCGCCATGTCCTTTACCAGGGAGGACTTGATGATTCCAGACTGCTGAGCTTACGTTATGTCGGCGATTATCTCGGCACCCAGCTCCTGCTGCTCTCGCCGCTGGTGTTTATCCTTCTTGTTGCAGCCTGGTTCAGCCCCAAAACCCGGCAGCGGCTGGGGGCGGAAGACAGCGCGTTCCTGATCTGGATGTCGGCAACAACGTTCTTTGTTTTTCTGGTACTCTCCTTCCACGTCCGCATCTACGGCAACTGGCCGGCAGCGGGATACCTCAGCGGTATTATCCTTATTGCCGCCATGTACAGCCCGGGACGGGTCGGAACAAGGCCGCGTACTACCCGGCTGTGGAACATTGCTCTTGCACTGGCCTATTTCATGACCATTCCGGTCATGATACAACTTGTCTACCCAGTCCTTCCCCTTTCCATCAAGCTGGACAGAATTGCCCGCGAAACCGAAGGTTGGGATACACTGGGCGCCGAAGTCGATGCCGTGGTCCGGAGCATGCCTGCACCCGAGAACACCTTTGTTTTCGGGCTCCGTTATCAACAGGCCAGTGAACTGGCCTTCTATATGCCGGGGCAGCCAAAAACCCTCTGTATTAACAAATGGACCCGACCTAATGTTTATGATTACTGGTTTGACGATACCATGGTACGGGGGAAGGACGGGGTCGGGGTCTACGAGTGGAAAGGGATGGAATCATACCTGGCCACAGTCTTTGACCATATTGACCCGCCCCGGGAGATACATCTCTATCGAACCTCACCCTGGCTTGGCAAACAACTGGTACAGACCCTGTACATCATTCGGGGCTACGGATTCAGGGGCGGCCTGCGCTGGCAGCCGAAACAAAAAAATGATATCCGTAACACCACCCGGTAACAAGAGACCGCGCACATGATCAGCTCACCCCTGGCCATCACGGCCTTAGAAGAAATATACCGGTTTTATGCATCCTGGGCGTCCAACCTGGATCTGGCCTGTCATAAGGGCTGCGCAGCCTGCTGTACCAGAAATGTGACCATGACCCGGGCCGAAGGGCAGTTCATCCTTCAGGGATTACAGGAGACGGCACAACTGGACCGGCTGACTCGGAGACTGCAGATAAAGGGTCGTACAGGCCGGCCCGGCATGACAACCAATGAATGGGCCGGGGACTGTCTTGAAGGGCGGGAAATCGACAACCGGGAAACTGTCCAGGTCCTTGATCCCTGCCCTTTTCTGGATCAGGATCAGGGCTGTTTCATGTACAGGTTTCGTCCTTTTTCCTGTCGATGTTTTGGCTCAAGCGTAGACTGTGGCAGAACCGGAATGGCGGAGCAGCCGGATATACTCATGGAGGTCAACACGGTCACTCTGCAGATTATCGAGCACCTTGACCAGGGGAATTACTGGGGAAACATGCTTGACCTGCTGATGATCCTGACCGGTGAAAACAAATCCGGACGGGACAACAACGGCGTGCAGTGGACCGAAGAAATCGGCCGACATCTGCGCCGCTCCAGACCATTGCCCGGATTTCTGGTCATGCCGGATCAGCAGGCTGCGGTTCAAAGCTATCTTGACAACCTCTTTACTGTCCGGATTGGTGAAACGACCCTGGGCGCTCTTCTGCAGCGTACGGCATAACGCCCAATCCTTGAGTGGTACCTCTTCAAAATGGTCGGCACGATCCATAGAGGGGCCGGACTGTGTGGGGCGGGATTTTGGGAACAGAGATTAATCTCTGTTGGTTACGCCGCCCGGCGTTTCAGGCCAAGATCCCCATCGGCCTCCTGTTCTTCCTTCATCGCCAGATAGTCATCAAAGTCCATCATCACATCGAGAATACCGTCTGAGGAGATTTCAACGATCCGGTTGGCAACAGTCGAGACAAATTGATGATCATGGGAGGCAAACAGTACGACCTCGGAATACTCCATCAGAGCGTTATTTAATGAGGTGATGGATTCAAGATCAAGGTGGTTATTGGGCTCGTCAAGAATAAGCACGTTAGCTCCGGACAACATCATCCTGGAAAGCATACAGCGAACCCGTTCCCCACCGGAGAGAACAGCGGTTTTTTTCATGGCCTCTTCACCGGAAAAAAGCATTTTCCCGAGAAATCCACGGACAAAGCTCTCACTCTCCCGGGCAGGCGCAAACTGCCTCAGCCAGCCGATAAGGTCGAGTTGTTCATCGTTAAAATATTCATTATTCTCTTTCGGAAAATAGGCATTTTTGATGGTAACGCCCCAGCGAAAAGTACCCCGGTCCGGTTCAAGCTCTCCGGCCAGGATTTGAAACAGAGTGGTTTTGGCAAGACTGTTCATGCCGACAAAGGCGATTTTATCCCCTTTATTAACCGTGAGATTCAGGTTCTCAAACATGGAAACCCCGTCAACGGCCTTGGCAAGACCGTTGATTTCAAGAATAACATCACCGCAGGGCCGCTCAGGAGTAAAGGTGATATAGGGGTATTTCCGTGAGGAGACCGGCATGTCCTCAATGGTCAGTTTCTCGAGCAGTTTTTTCCGTGAAGTTGCCTGTTTGGCCTTGGAGGCGTTGGAGCTGAAACGCTGGATAAAGGCCTTAAGTTCCTCTGCTTTCGCTTTTGCCTTCTTGCTTTTGGTTTCCTGCTGACGAAAGTGAAGCTGACTTGCCTGATGCCAGAAGTCGTAATTACCGACATAGACCCGGATCTTGCCGAAATCGATATCTGCCATATGGGTACAGACTTGATTTAGAAAATGTCGATCATGGGAGACGATAATTACCGTGTTCTGGAACCGTAAGAGAAAATTTTCCAGCCAGGTAATGGTATTCAGATCCAGATGGTTTGTAGGCTCATCAAGGAGCAGGATGTCCGGGTTGCCGAACAGGGCCTGGGCCAGTAAAACCCGTACCTTGTCGGTTCCATCCAGCTCTTTCATATTTTTATGGAGCAGTTCTTCCTGAATGCCCAGCCCGCTGAGCAGCACTGCCGCCTCCGCCTCCGCCTCATAGCCGTTCATTTCACCGAACTTGACTTCCAGTTCGCCTGAACGGATACCGTCCTCTTCACTGAAATCGGGCTTGGCATAGAGTGCGTCGCGCTCGGCCATTACCTTGTAGAGTTTCGCATGGCCCATGATCACGGTATTGAGAACAGTATGGCCATCAAAGGCAAACTGATCCTGATTCAGCATGGCGATTCGCTGGCCGGGTCCCTTGCTTATGACACCTTTATCCGGATCAAGTTGTCCGGCAAGGATTTTCAGAAAAGTGGACTTTCCGGCGCCGTTTGCCCCGATCAGGCCATAACAGTTGCCCGGGGTAAATTTGATATTGACGTCCTGGAAGATAATTCTCTTGCCATAGGCAAGGGCAATGTTGGATGCAGTAATCATGGTTGTGTCCGTACAATGCAGCTGCAAAAAAACTGCAGCGGCAGATTGAAAAGGTTTTATAGCGTTGTCAAGGGGAAGGGGTAACTGGTCTCGGGCTATCTAACTACGTGATTTCGCATGATCAATCATTGCAGCTAATCAAGCGTACCGCAAACGTACACAGACAGCTATGTGTAGAATTCAAATGCAATCGTTTGCTGTCGTACTGTTCTGTGGATGATGTTATCATGCAGGTAAACGAAGGTTTCGGAGAAGTGGCGTCCCTGCTCACTTATGGAACGTGAAATTACAGCTGATCAACGTCCTGCTGGGCAAGGGGTTCCTGCTCATCGGCCGGTTTTTTCTTTTTATCAAGTTTACGCTGACGTTTTTCTTCTTTTTTCTTTTTCTTTGCTAATTCTTTCTGACGCTTTTCATATGAATAGTTTGTTTTTCTGGCCAAGGCGTTCTCCCTGTTTGAGCATTATGCCGACTGCAAAAAAAAAGACCCCGCACAGTGCGGGGTCTTCGCAATGATTCTATAATCAGTGCTTACTGCTGTACGACATTCTCAGCAGCAGGGCCCTTGGGACCGTCTACGACATCAAAGGTCACTCGTGCTCCTTCCTCAAGGGATTTGAAGCCCTGAGCCTGAATTGCAGAATGATGTACGAATACATCCTGACCGCCATCCTGCTCAATGAAACCAAAACCTTTTGAATCGTTAAACCACTTTACTGTTCCTTCGCTCATTTTGTACAACTCCTTAGTGCTGGGTTCTTTCTAAGAACCACTTTGGTATAGAGTCGAAGCATCACCTGATGCGCCGACTGGATGCCTGGATATTCCAGACAAAATTGCTTTTTTATTCCACAGGCATTTACCCTGAACGAATAGAAGACACACCTGAGACGTATCTTTTTTCAGACTGTTTCTCCGGTTTATGTAATCAGCATAAACTTCGACGGCAACGAGCGATGTTGGAAAACAACGAGGTTAACGAGGACAACCTGACAGGGCTTGATTATTCATGGCTATCTTACATCATTTATCAGGTTCTGCAATACAATAATCAAGAATCACACTTATTTCTTTAAGACAACATACCGGGACGAATCAAAAATAGAGCCTTTTTCATTTGATTTATTTTCGCCCTGCAGCTAGAAACAGTTGGTAATCAAGGCATACACAGCATCGTTCATTGTTGTGGTGGTGACAGAACTCCGGAGTCTGTGCTTCGCTCCGCTTACCTGGTCCATCCATGCCGGTTTATCCGGTGGGCCTGCTCATTCAAATCAATTATGCAGAAAAACTGTACATCCATTCCTGTTCGAGCTCTGCTCACGGGATTGCTGCTTCTCTTCCTCCGGCTGTCCGGTCCGTCGGTTGCGGCTGCAGGGGAACCGGCGGCAATGCGGGGCATGACCGCAGCCCATAATGCCATTCGGAGCGAGCTGGCGATAGCGCCCCTGGTCTGGTCCGACACCCTGGCCGAATATGCGGGGAACAGAGCCGCCGATCTTGCAAAAACAGGCTGCCGGATGCGGCATGGCCCTTCCGGCAGGTATGGAGAAAACCTCTACTGGGCAAGCGCAGTGCAATGGTCAAACGGCAGGCGCGAGGTTCAGGACATCAAGCCCCAACATGTTGCGGCCAGCTGGGCCCGGGAAAAAAAAGATTATGACCGGCAGAAAAAAAAATGTGCTCCCGGGGCGGTATGCGGCCATTACACCCAGATGATCTGGCGGGATTCAAAGGAGCTTGGCTGCGGCATGGCGGTCTGTGCCGACAAAGGACAGATCTGGGTCTGCAACTACAACCCGCCGGGTAACTATATCGGTCAGGCCCCCTACTGAATTTTGTCAACAGCCTTGCAGTATCACAGCCTTGTAGCATCACATCGGATATTCTGTTAGTGTTGTTGTTCAAGAAATCGCTGCTTCTTGCCACTCTTTCACCTTGGAGTGGTCAAAAATTGCCTCTGCCGGAGGCAACTACTGAATGCGAGGTTTTCGCATCATTTTTGAGTTCCGGGAAAAGGTTAATCACCTGATTTTGTCATGGTACATGATCCCTTCTTACCATAAACCGTCAAAAACTTCATTCACAAACAGCTATCTTACCCTATAGAATCAATCAGTTAGCTTGTGCAGAGCAAACGGCCGTTCTGGAATTATGCGGCCTTGTCATGACAGGGGTGATGCATATAACTTACGAAATATAATCAACCTGGTGCCTGCACTAAAGGCCACCTTGAAAAACACTACAGGAGTTTCGGATGTACAGCAAGTTACGCCTGACGGCAGCTGTAATGCTTGGTCTTTTTTTTCTCGCATTACCTGTTGCGGCCAGCTCAGATGAGCTGCAGGCAGGCAAAGGAAATCTGAAGAATCCTTTATCTCTTCAGGATGCCTTACAGCGCATCTTTTCAAGCCCTGCTCTCAAGGCTGCCTCTGAGAATGTTGCCATTCAAAATGGCCTCTTGCGGCAAGCGGGCCTTTTGCCTAACCCTTTTTTCACAGTAGAAGTTGAAAATTTTGGCGGAAGAAATGAATTCACGTCATTCGACAGTGCGGAAACGACACTGTCCGTCAATCAACTGATTGAACTTGGCGGCAAACGAGGCGACCGAAAAAGCCTGGCGGCACAAGAAAAAAGTCTCACCGAACTGGACTTTCAGATCCGCAAACAGGATTTGGTTCTGGAGACGATGAAGGCATTCAGTGCAGTGTTGGCCGCACAGGAACGGTTGAATCAGGCGACCCAGCTACTGGAACTTGCCGAAAAGGGATTTCAAACCGTAATCGACAGGATTGAAGCCGGAAAGGTTTCTCCTGTCCAGAAACTCCGGGCCAGCGTCGAGAAAAACATGGCCCGCAATGCCCTGGAGGGAGCCAGGCGTGAACTGGTGCAGGCTCGACTGCGTCTCGCTGCACTCTGGGGCGATCCGGAGCCGGGTTTTGGTGTTGCCGTCGGTGCTTTTGGTGAGTTGCAGGACCCGCCGGACTGGAAAGAACTGCAGTCGTTACTCCAGGAGACACCTGATGTAAAACGCTGGGAAACTGAACTCTTCCGCAAAAGAGCGAAGTTAAGCCTGGAACGCGCCAACAGCATCCCGGATGTTACGCTTTCTTTTGGTGTGCGTAATTTCTCGGCCACCGACGAAGAGGCCTTTGTGGCTGGAATGGAAGTTCCGCTCTCTGTTTTCGACCGTAACCAGGGTGGGCGGGAGGCCGCACAAGCCGGGCTCTCCCAGGCCCTCGCCCGGCGTGATGCCGAAATAGCCAGACTTTCTGCCGCGTTGCGCTCGACGTACCAGAAGCTGCTGTCCACTTACAGGCAGGCCAGGACCATCAAGCAGGAAATCATGCCTGCTGCCGAGCAGGCAAATGAGGCGACCCAAATCGGTTACCGGGAGGGAAAATTTGACTTTCTTGAAGCACTGGATGCGCAGCGGACCCTGTTTGACGTGAAAGCCCGCTATATAGATGCTTTCAGCGCCTATCACGAGGCGCGTCTGAATGTCATGCGCCTGGCCGGCCGGATAACCTCCGTCAGTTTCTAAAATAAT
>DRKH01000368.1 GCA_011051825.1 Desulfobulbus sp. | reverse complement strand
CCCAGCCGAGACCTGCACCGATAAAGGGGGTCCAGGCGGAACCGGTATCGATATCGTAATAACCGTTGACCATGACCGACTGGGTTTTCAGGTCGCCCTGGCCGAAATTACCGATCCGGTTGCTATAGGACAGGGTGTCAAGATCGTTTTTCTGCCAGCCGTACTCCGCCTCCACACGCATGGGACCGGCGAAATCATAGCCTGCTGCAAAGGTGCCGATAAAACCATTGTCAAAGGTCATCTTTGCCGTTCCGGCGTTGTCGGGCATGTTGTCAATGTCGGAATCCATTGCCATGCCGATTCCGACATTACCCTTGATGTAGATCCCTTCCCCGCCGGCTGCCATGGAATTCATCGGTACCGCTACCATTGCCAACGCTGCTGCAGATAAGAGTAATTTCTTCATCTTTCTTTACCTATCCTCTTGGTTGAATAAGGAGTAATCCGGCAGAACATGTATTTGCCCAGCCGGTGAAAACACAATGACCTGAACTATAATCCATTATTATGTATTGTTAATATCTACTATCTGTTAATACGTAAGCACTCTTTTTCGGAAGTCAATATGGAAAATGGCCGGGGAGGGTTCTTTTCTCAGGGGCCTGCTCCGGTCTCAGGCATGCCGCCGCTGTCGGCATAACCGTTAAGGTGTAAGTGATCAGGGGCACTGCACGGAGTCTCGCAGGCTCGCTTACCCGGAGTCTCGCAGGCTCGCTTACCCGGAGTCTCGCAGGCTCGCTTACCTGCGGCCAGTCGTGCCTGTACGCATCTACGGCACCCCTGATCACTTACAGGTGTAAGGTGGATGAAAACACAGAGTTACTAATCCTGTGACCAGTTACGTTGAGGTAAGAAAAAAATACCTGAATCTGCAACGTTGTGGATCGAAATTCAGTGCGACGCTTCGACGGTTTGTACAACGTCTTGGATGATTATGTTGTACCGGGAACCTGACCGGGTGTTCCAGGTACCACATTTAAAATGATCAGGCCGGATGGCACCGGCAACGAGAGTCACCCAACCTGCAGTGATTACTCTTATTGACAATGTGTCGAAAAAGGTTTTATCTATGCAGTTCTATGGAAAAGAATGTAGATTTGTTCTGTACTTTTTGCCTATGAACGAGGTATCATTCCTTAATTAATATAATTTATCATTTGTAACGGGGTCGCCTCAATTTAAAAAATACGTTTCTCTAACCGGAGGAAAGATGGTACGCGTACACAAAGCTTTTGCAGGGTCACTGACTGTTCTGCTGGTAACAGCCTTGCTGCTGACCGGCTGCAGAAAAGAAGAGGTTGTGGAGAAGGCGGAAGTCGTTCGACCGGTCAAGATCATGACCGTCCGCTCAGGAGCTGCCTCTTTCAGCCATGGATTCCCCGGTACGGTACGCGCATCCAGGCGTTCCGAGCTTTCATTCAAGGTCTCCGGCCCGCTGGTTGCCCTGCCGGTGGAAGAAGGACAGCATGTCAAAAAAGGCGAGCTTATTGCCCAGATCCAGAAACGGGATTTTCAGACAGCTCTTGATGAGGCCAGGGCCCGCAACCTGGAGGCCGAAAAACAGTTTCGCCGTTACAAAGAACTCTATGCAAAGAAACAGGTCTCCCAGGCTGACTACGACCGCTACCGTGCTGCCCGTGATGTGGCCAGGGCACAGCTTGAAGATGCCCGAAACCGTTTGAAAGATACTTCGCTTTCGGCCCCGTTCGACGGCATTATTTCCAAACGGTTTGTGGAAAACTTTCAAAAAGTCCAGGCCAACGAACCCATCGTCAATCTGCAGGATATCACCCGAATCGAGATTCTGGTCAATGTGCCGGAACTGTTGATGGCTGAACTCAGGAGTGAAAAGAAAATCCGGATTGATGCCTCTTTTGAAACCATCCCCGGTAAGGCGTTTCCTCTGACGGTCAAGGAGTTTTCAACCCAGGCCGACCCTGCAACCCAGACCTATCAAGTGGTTACCGTTATGGATCAGCCGTCAGAGGCCAATATCCTGCCGGGCATGACGGTCATGGTAAAGGCCCACGTCGACCCCGGTGCCGATGATGCTGCCCGAACTATACTTATTCCGGCCATTGCCGTTGTGGATGCCCCTGGAAATCAACCCTATGTGTGGCTGCTGGATAAAGAAAAATCAACCGTTCACAAGGTCAATGTGACTATTGGCCGTCTGGAAGGGTCTAAAAATATCTTTATTAAAGATGGGCTGAAAGATGGTGATATTGTCATTATAGCAGGTATCACACAGCTTGAAGAGGGAATGAAGGTTCGCCCCTGGGAAAAACAGCGAGAAGGAAAGTAAGGAATTGCTATGAATATCGCTGAAATTTCAATAAAGAAGTCCGTCATAACCTGGACCCTGACTCTGGTTATACTGGTCCTGGGCTATTTTTCCTACATGGGCCTGCCCAGACTCGAAGACCCTGAGTTCGCGATCAAGAATGCGGTTATTCTCACCCCTTATCCGGGGGCATCTCCCAAGGAAGTTGAGGAAGAGGTCACGGACCAGATTGAGAAGGCATGCCAGGAACTGGGCCAGCTCAAACGGGTGGAATCCTATTCGGCCCGGGGCCTTTCCACCGTTAAGATAGAAATCAAGGATAAGTACGGTATGGATGCCCTGCCCGCCATCTGGGATGAGCTGCGGCGCAAAATCCTTGACGTGACGCCCCATCTGCCTCCCGGGGCCGGCCCTCCTGTCGTCAATGATGCCTTTGGTGACGTGTTCGGTGTTTATCTGGCCCTCACCGGCAAGGGCTATACCTATGCCGAGCTGAAGGACGTTGCCGAACTGCTCAAACGAGAGCTGCTGACGGTTCAGGATGTGAAAAAAGTCACCTTTTTCGGGGCGCAGAGTGAGGCTGTCTATGTAGAGATGTCACGAATCAAGATGGCTGCTCTGGGAATCACCCAGCAGGAGATTTTTGATGCCCTGCGGGCCAAGAACCTGCCGGTTGATTCCGGCAGAATCAAGATCGGTCCTGAATACATGGCCATCAACCCCACCGGTGAATTCAAGTCGGAAAAGGATTTTGGCGGCCTGTTTATTGCCTCCAAGGGGGGGCGGCTCATCTACTTGAAAGATGTGGCCACCATCAGGCGTGATTACAAGGATCCGCCGCAAAAAATTCTCAGGGTCAACGGCACCCCGGCGATTGGTATTGCGGTTTCAACCGTTCTGGGCGGTAATGCGGTTACCATGGGGCAGGGGGTGCTCAAGCGCATTGACGGCCTCATGGACCAGATTCCCCTGGGGATGGAGCTGGTCGAGATATCCATGCAGTCCAAATCCGTGACCAAGGCGGTCAACGGTTTTGTCATCAACCTGCTGGAGGCGGTTGCCATTGTTATCGTGGTCCTGCTGATTTTCATGGGATTGCGTCCTGCCCTTATCATCGGCTTTATTCTAGTGCTTACCATTGCCGCCACTTTTGTGGTCATGGGGTATTATCAGATAACGTTGGAGCGGATTTCTCTTGGTGCATTAATCATTGCCCTGGGCATGCTGGTGGATAATGCCATTGTGGTGGTGGATTCCATGAAGATGCGCATGCTGGGAGGGGAAGATGGACTGACGGCCGCTAAAGCGGTGGTCGGTCAGAATGCCATACCTCTTCTCGGTGCCACCGCTGTTGCCGTCCTTGCCTTTGCCTCCATCGGCGGCATGTCCAACTCCACGGGTGAGTACTGCCGCTCACTCTACTATGTAATCCTGATCGCTCTCTCCCTGTCCTGGCTGACGGCGGTGACCATTACCCCGCTTATGACCAAGCAGTTTGTTCTCAGTAAAAAGGACAAGGTTTCTCAGGATGGCGGCGGAACAGCGGATCCCTACGGCAATACCTTCTACAGAGTATACCGGAAGTTCCTGAGCGGAGCCATCAGAGCCCGCTGGCTGACCATCGGCATTGTGGTTGCCATGTTTGCCGCCTCCCTGTACGGGTTTGGTTATATTGATCAGCTGTTTTTTCCCGCGTCCACCAGTCCCATGTTTCAGGTGGAAGTCCAGTTCCGCGAAGGCAATCACATCAGGGAGACGGAAAAAAGCATCAAGCAGGTCGAAGACTATCTGTTGAAGATTGACGGCGTGACGCAGGTGGCTTCGGCCATCGGCGGGGGGCACCCCCGTTTTATTCTCACCTATGATACACCCGTGGAAGCCTCAAGTCAGTATGCGAATTTACTGGTTACCGTCAACGATTACAGGCGAATCGACCAGTTACAGCAGCAGATGCAGCGCGACCTTGAGGAAATGCTCCCTGATGCGGTCGTCAACGTGAAGAAATTTAATCTTGGCCCGGCCCTGGGCGGTAAAATTCAGCTGCGGATCAATGGCCCGGATCCTGAAGTCCTTCGGGCCATGGCTGAACAGGCCAAGGAAATTTTTCGTGAAGAGGGGGCAAAGGCCGTTCGTACGGAGTGGGGGGATAAGGTCAAGATTCCGCAGCCGGTCCTGGCTGAAGATCGGGCCCGCAACCTTGGTATCACAAGGCCCATGTTGGCCACAGCCCTTCAGTCCAACTTCTCCGGGACCATTACCGGGCTGTACAGGGAGGGGATCGACCTTATTCCCATCATCGCCAGAGCCCCGCTGGAAGAGCGCCGAACCATTGAAGACATGGAAGAGCTGCAGGTCTACAGCCCGTCGGCCGGACGGAATGTACCCATTCTTCAGGTCATGAACGGCATTACCACCCAGTGGGAAAATGCCAGGATCTCCCGATGGCACCGGCGGCCGATGATAAAAATTCATGCCGATCCCAGAAATGAGCTGCCGGCGCAGCTCTTTGCCCGGGTCAAGCCCAGGATAGAACAGCTGCTCGGCGTTGATGTTGCCGCCTACCGGGGCACGCCCCTGAAGGAAGGCGAAAAGTATACCGCCTCTACTATTCCCCTGAAATATGATGACATCATACCGCTAAAGGATAAACCCGGTTACTTCCTTGCCTGGGGTGGGGAACTGGAGACCTCGGCCGACTCCCAGAAACAGCTGGCAGCCAATATACCGCTTTACTTCGGCATGATGATCCTGGTCGTTATTTTTCTGTTCAATGCCTTTCGCCAGCCGCTCATCATCTGGCTGACCGTCCCCCTGTCGCTCATCGGGGTCACCGCCGGTCTTCTGCTCCTGAACCAGCCGTTCGGCTTCATGGCTCTGCTGGGCTTGATGAGCCTGTCAGGCATGTTGATAAAAAATGCCATTGTTCTTATTGATCAGATTGACCTGAATATTAAAAACGGGATGCCGGGTTTCGAAGCCATTGTCGACTCCGGGGTCTCAAGAATGCAGCCGGTGATGATGGCCGCCCTGACGACCATGATGGGCATGATTCCGCTGTTCACCGATGCCTTCTTCGTGGCCATGGCCGTTACCATTGTTTTCGGCCTCGGGTTTGCCTCGATTCTGACCCTGATTTTTGTACCGGTCCTGTATGCGACTTTTTTCGGGATTAAGTAGCCGGTATGGTAACCGACAGTTCTGCCCGGAGACAACTCCGGGGGGCCGTAACGGTGAAGGATAAAAGAACTGTCCGCCTGAGCCTGCGAGACTCCGGGTAAGCGAGGGGTGAGACTCCGTGCTGTGCCCCTGTTCACTTATACTTTGTCTTGTGTAACTGTTCAGGAGCACCCCATATCTGCACGGTCAGGCCTGATTCACATAGGAATCACTATAGTTCACAGGCCTGACTGCACAGATATGGAGCACTCCTAAACAGTTACAGGTGGTGGTTGGGCTAGTTCTCTGCCCCTACCTGAATAGTTACTGTCTTGTTTTCTGGTAACTGTTCAGCAGCACCCCATCTGCACGCGATCATGCCGGCTCACATAGAACTCACTATAGCTCTCCAGCATGCTTGCGCACATCTGGAGCACTGCTGAACAGTTACATCCCGGGTGACTGCAAGTTTCCCGCATGCACCTGAAGAGTTACGTTTTCTGGAGATATCAATGACACGTCGTCTGCTTCGCCTCTGTTTATCCATTGTCGCATTCAATACTCTCTTTCCGGTAATGTTTCCGGTAATGGCCTTTTCGCAGCCGGAGGGGCTTCCCGTGTACAAGATCGGCATTGTTACCGACGGTGGTACGGCCAGGGATCTTGAACTTGCAGCTCTGTTTAAGAAAGAGATCCGGACCCTGGCTGAAGATGAGTTTGTGGTCAAGTTCCCCAAATCCATGGTGCTGTCCGGTGATGATTCGGCAAAAGGAAACAGGCTTGCCCTTGATCGTTTGTTTGCCGACCCGGAGACAGATCTTGTGCTTGCCCTGGGCCCCATTGCCTCCAGTGAGGTGTTCCGGAGAAAGCAACTGCCCAAGCCGGTGATTGCCCCCTTTGTTATAGACAGTGTTGTTCAGAAGTTGCCCCGTGTAAAGGACACCAGCGGTGTGACCAATCTGGCCTATATCGATTCCATGTTTTTCCTGGACAGGGAACTGATGACTTTTCAAAAGATTGTCCCGTTCGGGAATCTGTCGATACTGCTTGACAGGCGTGAGGTCTCCGCCCTTCCGGAGCTTGCAAAGGCAGTCCGGAAACTGGCCCATGAGCACACCATGACCGTCAACCTTGTTGCGGTCGGCAGCTCGGCGGAAAAGGCCCTTGCCGCGATTCCGGCCGGAACAGAGGCGGTTATGGTCGGCCCTCTGTATCACCTTACCGCTCAGGAGGACAAGCGGCTGATCAAGGGGCTTATTGACCGGCATCTGCCGAGTTTTTCGATCTGGAGCCGTAAGCAGGTGGCAAATGGGCTGCTGGCAGGAGAAATTCCCAAAGATCTAGAGGATAATCTGGCTCGCAGGACGGCCGTTGCGGTGCAGGATATTCTGCTTGGTGAGCAGGCCGGGGAAGTTTCGGTTTCTTTTTCCAGGGGGAATGAGCTGACCATAAATATGGCCACAGCCCGGGCCCTTGACGTGTATCCCAGCCTGGCCATGATGACCGGTGCCGATCTGCTCAATGAGCAGCGCACTGATATTCAAAGACGGCTCACTCTGCAGGAGGCCGTGCAGGAGGCCCTGCAGGCCAATCTTGACCTGTCCTCTGCCCGGCGCCGGGTTCTGGCCGGTTCGCATGCCGTTAACGAGGCCCGGTCTCCGCTGTTGCCCCAGGTTGCGCTTGCCACCGGTGCCCGCTCCATTGATGAGGATCGGGCAAGGTCAGCTGGCGGGACAAATCCGGAACGGGCCTGGACCGGATCCGTAGGTGGTTCACAACAGATTTATTCGGATCGAAGCTGGGCCGCCTATGCCGTGGAACAGTATAACCAGACCGGCCGGATAATGGACAAGGAGACTGTTCGGCTCAATGTCCTTCACGAGGCCTCTGTTGCCTATCTTAACGTGTTGCGGGCAAAAACCATTGAGCAGTTGTTTAAAGACAACCTGAAGCTGACCAAGGCTAATCTGAATCGGGCCAGAATCAGGATGTCCAGCGGGGTGGCCGGGCCGGATGAGGTCTATCGCTGGGAAACAAAGTTTGCCACCGACAGGATTGATGTGCTGGCCAAAGAGTCGATTACTCTTGATGCCATGGAGGCTATGAACCGGATCCTGAATCGTCCGCTCCAGGAGTTGTTTATCGCCGAGGAGACGGATCTCAGTGATCCGCTCCTCATTGTTGGTGACAAGTTGTTTTTTCAGCTGATGAATAATCCGCGCTACCTGCGGGCGTTTCGGGATTTTTCCGTTGAAGAGGCGTTGTCATACCGGCCCGAGCTTAAATTTATCGATGCTGCCATTGCTGCAAAGGCACGGCAGAAAACAGCTGCCGGCCGGGAATTCTGGCTGCCGGATTTTACAGTCGAAGGTCAGGTTGAGCAGTATTTCTCAGAAGATGGTGCCGGTCAGCGTGGGGCTGTTCGTGACGGACTTGACGACACCGACTGGCAGGTCGGTGTCTTTGCCAGACTGTCATTGTTTGAGGGGGGCCGGAAGAGTGCGGCTTTAAGCAGAAATCAGGAGGAACTGGCTCAACTGAAGATTGAGCGCCAGGCGACTGCCGAGCGTGTCGGTCAGGATATGCTGAAGGCGCTCAACAGAACCAGGAGTTCATATCCGGGTATCATCCTTTCCCGTGAAGCAGCCGATTCCGCCCGACGTAATCTGACATTGATCACCGACTCCTATGTCCAGGGGATCAAATCGATTATTGACCTGCTCGATGCCCAGAACCAATCGCTGGCCGCCGATCAGACAGCGGCCAATGCGGTGTATAATTTTCTCATTGACCTGATGGGGGTGCAGCGCGCCATGGGTTCATTTATTCTTTTTCAACCCGAGCAAGAACGTAAGGACTGGCTGCAACGGGCCGAACAGTTTATGCAGCAACCGCCGGTTCCTGTTGCCGCAAACTGATTGGCCCGATTGAATATCGTTCAGCCGGTTCAGGCTCCGGCCGCGGGCCTTCAACGGTCTGCTCGATACGTTTCAGAGGGTTCCCCGGGAGTTTTTTTGAGGTGTTGGTTATGGTTGGTACTACTGTGCATAGTTGTCGCGATTTGAAGAAGGACCTAACGAGTCGTGTTTTCGGCCTGCTGGCGTTGATCGGGGTTGTCCTGCTGTCGGCTTCACCGATCTTCGCGGGTTCCAAAGGTGACGAAGAGCTGTGGCAGGCAAAATGGAAGGGTGATCTCAACCAGATGGTGGAGAGGAGATTCGTCCGTTTTCTGGTGCCCTACAGTAAAACATTTTATTTTTTTGACGGCGCCAAACCTCGCGGGCTTTCCTATGAAGGGATCACCCATTTTGAAAAATACCTCAATAAACAGCTTAAAACCAAGCATCTGAAGGTTCATGCCGTTATAATTCCGACTGCCAGGGATAAGCTGCTTCCCTACCTGCTGGATGGGCGGGGTGATGTGGCGGTTGGCAACCTGACCATTACCGATGAGCGCCGGAAGGTTGTCGATTTTTCCAACCCGTTTCTGTCCAATGTCAGTGAAATCCTTGTCAGCAGTTTAAAGGGGCCTGAGGTTCAAACTGTTGAGGACCTGTCCGGTCTGGAGGTGATGGTGAGACCTTCTTCCAGTTATTATGAGAGCCTGGTTCGGCTCAATGGGAAGCTGAAGGCCGCTGGTAAAGCACCTGTCAAAATTATTGCCGCCGATGAAAACCTGGAGGATGAGGATATCCTGGAAATGGTCGAAGCCGGGCTTGTTGGCCTGACCGTTGTCGACAGTCACAAGGCCAGATTCTGGGCTGGGATATTTCCGAAGATTAAACTCCATGAAAACATTAAGTTGCGTTCCGGAGGCCGGATCGGCTGGGCCTTTCGTAAGGACAGCCCCCAACTTAAAAAAGTCATTAACGCCTTTGTGAAGACGAGTAAAAAAGGCACCCTGCTGGGAAATGTTTTGTTTAAAAGGTATCTGCAGGAGCGCAGCTATATCACCAATTCCACCACCAGTAAGGATATGAAACGTTTCCAAAAGATGGTGGGCTATTTTGAAAAGTATGGTCATAAGTACAACTTTGATTATCTTATGCTTGCCGCCGTGGGATTTCAGGAGTCGAAATTGATCCAGAGCAAAAGAAGTCATGTCGGTGCCATCGGGGTCATGCAGGTGCTGCCAAGTACGGCAAAAGATAAGAATGTGAACATTCCGGACATAGAAACGGTTCAGTCCAATATTCATGCCGGGACCAAGTATCTTCGTTTTCTGGAAAACAGGTACTTTAATAATCCGAAAATCAGCCGGATGAACAGGCAGCTCTTTGCCGTCGCCTCGTATAATGCGGGACCGGCCAGGGTGGCAAAGCTGCGTCGTCAAGCGGAAAAAATGGGGCTTGATCCAAATGTCTGGTTTCGCAATGTGGAAGTGGTTGCCGCCAAACGGATCGGCCGGGAAACAGTCGACTATGTGAGTAATATTTTTAAATATTATGTGGCCTATACTCTTGTTGCCGACAAGATGATTAAACAGAATAAGGCCCGGGCCCGGTAGGGCATTCACCAATGTATCTGCCATCTCTTACCTTCATCTCTTCAAGGCGGTTATGCGTACTTATTTTTTCCTGGTAGCGTGTTTTCTGGGGCTTGCCTGTTCGATTTTTTCCCCGTCTCCGGCCGTTCAGGCGGCGCAATCCCGGCCGGCTGTATCGCCTGTCGGCCCGGAGCCTGACCAGATGAACTCGGTCCTGGCCAAACTCAGTGATGAGCAGGTCCGCTCTCTGCTGATTGCCGAACTGCAGAGAGATGCTGCCGGGAACAGCCGCCGGGAAGAAGAACCAGGCGGTTTCGTCGCCCGGGTTGCCCGGGGGCTGCATGTCCTTGACGGTGAGGACGGCAAGAGTTTCGGGAAAAATCTGCGCTGGGCCTGGCGTCATTCACGTTCTCTTCCTGATGAGCTGAGCCGTGCTCTGAGGCAGTTTGCAGCCGATTCTTCCATAACTACGGCCTGGAAAAACATTGGCCTGCTGGTCCTGATTTTCTTTGCAGCGTTTCTCGTTGAGTTGATGTTCAGCGGGATAACCGGTCGGCTGAGAAAACAATTCCAGGAACAACTGACGCCTGATCTCACCGGGTTGATGCGTTTCTGGGCAGCTGTGCTCCAGCAGTTACCCTCGCTTGTCCATCTGGTAATTTTTTCCGGCACATCGCTCCTGCTCTATTTCTGGAGCCCGGTATCGGGGCAGCAATATCTTCGTTTCTTCTTTCTGGCCCTGCTCTACAGTATTGTCGGCATTCGTCTGGTTCGACGCCTGTCCCTGTTTTTCTGTTCGCCTGAGGACCCTAAATTGCGGCTGCTGCCGATAACCGACGATGGCGCCCGTCGTCTGCATAACAGCACCCTTTTTCTCTTTACATATCTTATTTTCACTGTTTCCCTGCTCGCCCTTCTCAATGAGGTCGGAGTGCAGAGGGTGTCCATGTCCCTTCTGGCCATTGGTTCGGCGACGATTTTTCTCCTGTTGATTGCCCTGGTTTCTCTGCTCAACCGGCAGCAGGTTGCAGAGTACATTCTTTCCGGAGAAGAACAGGAGGGCGGGGCCGGCTGGCTTATGCAGCAGCTTGCCGGCCTTTGGCATGTGCTGGTGTTTGGTTACCTGCTCATGGTCTGGTTTTTTTTGGTCTATAATGAGTTCAGCGGCAGCGGCAGGCAGAACGGAGCCTTTCTCCTCAGTCTGTTTATTGTGCCCGTCTTCCTGATTCTGGATCGTATCGGGGGCTGGGTGGTTCGTTCGGTTGTTGAAACAATGCGAATCTATGATCTCCCTCCTGACGAGGGCAGCGAGAACTATGAAGAAGAACTTGGCCGACAGAAGCGTAAAGAACAGCAGCTGGTGGGTCGGGTACGGCGACTGGTCCGTCTGGGCATTCTGCTTGTTCTGGGGGTCTGGATGCTCAGTTTCTGGGGCTATCATATCCCCTACGCCCATGCTCTTATCAATGCGACCTTTGACATTCTCCTGACCCTGACTCTGGCCCTTGTCTTCTGGAGAGTGGCCTCAAGTTACATTGAACGAAAGATCCGGGAGGCAACCCCGGACGAGGAGGAGAATGAGGAGCAGGATGACGAGTGGGGCGCAGCTGCAACCCGGGGCCGTGGATATACCCTCTATCCCATGGTCCGAAAATTTCTGGGTACGGTGCTGATCACCATGGTCACCATGATTGTCCTCTCCTCCCTTGGGGTTGATATCGGGCCCCTGCTCGCCGGTGCCGGTGTAATCGGGCTGGCCATCGGTTTCGGAGCACAGAAACTGGTGTCCGATGTTTTTTCCGGATTTTTCTATCTGCTTGATGATGCCTTTCGGGTGGGGGAATATCTCCAGGCCGGTTCGGTGTCCGGGGCCGTTGAGGCCATAACCCTGCGCAATGTTATGCTGCGTCATCATCGTGGTATGTTGCAGATCGTTCCCTACAGCGAGCTGGGGGCGATCACCAACTTCATGCGCGGCGGTA
The DNA here is from genome assembly GCA_011051825.1 of Desulfobulbus sp. Taxonomy (GTDB): domain Bacteria; phylum Desulfobacterota; class Desulfobulbia; order Desulfobulbales; family Desulfobulbaceae; genus DRLX01. Next base: position 6,779 of record DRKH01000368.1, on the reverse strand, counting down.
TTGTGGTGAAATTCAATCTGGAATTTCCCTATGATTCCAACATTGACCAGATCCGTAAGATTATAAAGAAAGTCGGTCAGGCCATGTTGGACGATCCGGAGTTTGGTAAGGATTTCATCCGGCCGGTCAAGTCCCAGGGGGTACGTGAGATCAGTAATTCGGTGATGGTGATCCGGGTCAAGTTTACGGCCCAGCCCGGCACCCATTTTGTAATCCGTCGTGAGGCCTATCGGCGTATTACCGAGGCCCTGGCGGCCAAGGGTATTCATTATGCCCACCGCAAGGTGATCGTGGAAATACCTGAGGATGAGGATAACGGGAAAAAAAAGCCCCCGACAGCGCAACAGATGCAGCGGGCGCTTGAAGCCGGTGCCGCCGCCGGTCAGGCGGCAATGGAGGCCGATACGGCTGAAAAGGAGGGGTCAGGGGGCAGCAGCGGTCCTGCCATGCCGGGGATGTAAGGGATTCGGAACAACGTCCGACATCGTACCGGATAATTATCCGTACCTGTTCAGGAGCACCCCATCGCTGCACGATCAGGCCGAATTCACATAGAAATAACGTAAGCGTTTACCAGGCTCCGTGGGGCACTCTTGAACAGTTACCAATTATTTTCCCCTGGCCCTGGAAAGCGGAAGGTCCGGACGAAACGGACCGGGTGAACTGCTTATGAGGTGGAGGCGGCGACCTTAAACAAGAGATCGTCGATTTCATCCTGACTGTACTCCAGGTCCCGCAGGGCCTGCCTGTACTGCAGGAGAGTCTCTTTGGCCTTCAGCATTTTTCCGCAACGGATATACAGACCATAGAGCAGGGTAATCAACTGGTCATCCATTCGGTTGATCTGTAATATCTTGGTGGCAACGTCTATGGCCTCCTCGGCGCAGTCTGATTCCGCCAGAATGATACCATATGTGTGCCCGATTTTTGCAAGGAGCCGGAGGAGCTGGTCGTAAAAATCCGAGGTCTCGCCGATGAAAAGGTCACTCCCGGTTACAGTGCCGTTGTCCCATAAGCGCAGAGCCCGGTAAAAGGCATTGCCTGCCTGCCAGAACTGTTCCGCCCGCGCATGGTTCAGGCCCTTTGTGGCCAGTTTGTCAAATTCGACCCCGTCAATGCGGCAGTTGTCCAGGCAGAGGAAACCTTTCTGCATGCTCAGGTACTGGCTGACCGGACAGGGAAGTGCCTGGCCCAGCACCTTGCGCAGCCGCATGAGCAGCATGTCCAGCTTGGCCCGTGCCTTGTCCGGCGAACTGTCCGGCCACAGGGTCAGCTGGATTCTTTCCTGGCTGATCTTTTGATCCTTGCATGCAAGAAGCAGGGCCATGAGGCTGCGCTGGGCAGGGGTCAGCTTTTCGGCAGTGAGAATGGTTTTTCCTGCTATCTGAAGTGCAAACGGGCCTAAAATGGTGATGTCGAGCAATGGATAGGCCGAACCTTTTTTGTCAAAAAAAATGCTCAGTTGTTTCCTTGCCAGTCCGTCTGAAAATTCAGGCAGGATGCCTGCCCGGAAGGCTTCGCTCAGAAGTTGCTCCATGAAACCGGGTTCCCAGCTCCAGAAATAGGTGTAGCTGTTTTTTTCCAATAAATTGAGCCCTGCCAGCAGGTCATCGAGCATGGCTTTTTTGCAATCCTGCTGCCGGTACACCCATGCCCGGTGCAACCGTGCCGCCGCCGCCATATAGTCCGACGGTAGTCCTTCTGCCTTGTGCAGGGCCGTCGTCAGCAGCTTCAGGGCCTCATCATGGTGTCCGATTCGGGCCAGGGTTGCTCCGTGGATAATTGTACAGAAGGTGTCATAGAACGGTCCGCCTGCAACCTGACGCAACTCGGCCGCCTCGGTAACGGCCTTTTCAGCCGCCTCTTCTTTTCCCTGCAGGGCCTGGATATATCCGTGCCACTGCAGGAGTTGACTGCGCATATGGGGTGTTTCCGCCGTTGCCGAGATCCTGCCGCCCATCTGCAGAACCTGTTCCGCTTTGTCATACTCGCCTGCTTCGACCAGACCGGCACATTCCCAGATGTACAGGTACGGCGCGGCCACGGTCTGTTCCACCACATGGTTATCAATGGAGTTGCGCAACAGCTGCTGCTGGTGGTAGAGGTTGATGAAATCGCCGCGTTTACTCAGGAAATTCAGGTGCAGAATCCGCAGGGTTAACTTGTTGGACATGCCCACCAAAGGGTCGTGGAGCAGGGCATAGGAGGTCTCGATTTCCTGCAGACAACTCTTGTAGTTGCCGATCAACGACTCGATATATCCGCAGGTGAATCGCGTGGAGGCAATGCCGTTACGGATGTCATTTCCGGTTGCCAGGTCCCTGGCCATTGTTGCATAGGCCCTGGCCTGTTTCATCCGGGAGATGAAAAAGCAGTATCCGGCCCCCAGATTTCGGGCAATCACTATCTGGGCATGCAGGGGCAGGTCCTCCCGGTTACGGGTGAAAAGTTCTTCGATTCTGGGGAGCAGCAGGGCGCCGGTATGGTACAGCCCGGAGACCACAAAATGAAAATAGATAAGATGACTCAGGGCGAGCAGCTCTCCTGTTTCATCTCCGGTGATAATGAAACGGTTACGGGCACTTTCCAGTAGAGGTTCCGTTTTTTGGGGATGAAAGTCGGAGTAGAGGTAGCCCGTAAAAAGGGTCAGCCAGGCGTAGTTGAGGAGCTTGTCCTCAGGGATGGATTTAAGCAAGGTCAGCAGGGTGATGACTCTGTTCTTTGCCATCATGTTCAACCCTTCCCGGCGAAGAATATCCTCCATGACCTGAAAGTTTTCCTCCTTGCGATAGCACAGCAGTGCCTGTTCAAGGGCTCCTTTATCCAGATAATATGCAGCGGCAGTGCTGTAAATGGCTTTGATCTCATCCCTGCTCAGGAACTTTTTAGCCCGTTCCTGGAGAAATTCCTGAAAGAGGTGGTGTAAACGAAATACGGTCTGTTGCTCGTCCAGCGGGTAGAGGAAGAAGTTGTCAAGCATCAGATCGGTCAGGATGGCACCTGCATCTCTCTGGCTGGTGATAGTAGCGGCCAGGTCAATCGGGATTTCGCTGAGCAGTGAAAGGCGCATCAGGATAGTATGCAGATCCTCAGGGACATGATCAAGTATCTCGTGGCGGAAGTAGCTCAGGATCTGGTCGGAGGAAAGGTCGGCAGGCAGCCGGTTTCCGGTGTTGAATTTTGCTGATTTCCTCTGGCGTTTGTCCCCCAGCGCAGCCAGCAGGATGCCCATAATCCAGCCGCTGGTCTGCTGGCGTATCAGTTCGGCATCTCTGCGCGATATCTGCTGTTTGAGTACACGGCTGAACAGCATTTCCACTTCCTGCAGGGAGAGGCTGAGGTCCTGGTTCTGCAGCATGCAGACATCCGTCCCGTAACGAAGTGTTCTGGCTGTCAGTGCCAGGGCCTTACGGCTGATCAGGACGAAATGAAGGTGCGGTGGCGAGGTGTCGATAATGTGGCTGAGCAGATTGTTGAGCAGCGGCGCCTGTTCTCCAAGGTGCAGATCATCAAAGACAATGTAGAAATCACCGGCAAGATGGCGATCGAGATCGGTGAGGAGAATGTTGGCGCAGCGGGTCACGTCAAGAGGTCCGATTTCGCCCTGACGCATGATAAGGGCAAGCTGCGGCGACTTGAAGCCCGGTAGTTTCTGTTGCAGGTTATCCAGCAGGGCGGACAGCAGCAGGGCCGGGTCGGTATCTTCAGGTCCGATCTGATACCAGGCAAAGCGGAGGTTGAAGTGATGCAGAAACTGTGCCGCCAGGGTGGATTTCCCCTGGCCTGCCTGGGCTTCGATGATGATGGCTTTTCTGGTACAGGCAGTCTTGCCGAGGTATCTGGTGATCAGAGCGGAACGAAACAGGCTTGATGCCGGGTCGACCTGCGGCGGATAAAACTTGTTGGAAGAAATTTCCTGCTGCAGTTGACTGGCTGATTGCATGGCAAGGGATACATGGCTTCAGACAACCGGTTGTCTAAATGGGTAAGGGAGGATTGCTTCCTGCGCAACCGGCAATCCTTCTGTTCAGTAGAGTGTTGATGAGTAGGTCCTCAGCCGGCAGCCCAAGACGAATACATCAGTTTGTATCTCTTGATTACAGGGTTTTTATGGATGTGTCAAAGAAAAACCCGGAGATCCGGTCGGTCTCCGGGTTTTTGATAAACCAGCATGGCAGGACCAGATAAGCGAAGCCCCCGGGCGGTAACTATTCCGCCTTCTGCCCTCTGATACAGGTAACGAGCGATTATTGCGAAAGGATGGCGATAAATCCGGCAACTTCTGTGGTATGTGCAATCTCCGTGTCCCTGGATTGCTCTTCTTCCACCTGAACCTGAAGAGTTGCAGCTTCATTGCTGAGGGTTCTCAAGCTCGAGGTATCTCCACCGTCGGTGGTCTGCATGTCGGTGTAAAGCAGGGGCTTGCCGCTGAACCCTGTTGTGTAGTTCAGGGTTGTCGGCGTATGGGTCACCGTGTCCGCACTGCGACCTACTTCATAGCGAAGACCGTTTTCGCTGCCATTGGAGGGCTCCCAGGCGATGTAGGCCAGCGATTCGGTCAAATGGCTCCTGGTATTACTTTCCTGTTCCTGGAGCCTGCATTCAAAACCGTTGCCGTCGATTTTTCGGATTCTCGCAGTCACCGTGTCCGCTTCATTTGTACTGCTGACAGAGGTGATGACCACCGGTGTCTGCGAGAATGTCCGGCTGAAGACCCGGCCATCGTAGCTGCTGGTGGCGTTGGTTGAAAAGGTTCCCGCTTCGATCTGGGTCCCGTCGGCCATGGTGTAATGCCCGGCCTCCATAACCAGATAACTGACCTGCTCTATGCTATGGATACCGTCAAGGTATCCGTATTCCTGCAGGCGGAGATCAAAACCGGTGGAACGTACATTGTCGATCCGGACTACGCACGGCTCGCTGTTATTTTTACCGGCCAGGCGGGCAATGATCACCGGCTTGGTGAAGGTGCCGCTGAAATCCACATGCAGCCACGAGGAATCCACGTCGACTTCGCCGCCCTCCATGATTGGAAATGTGGGTACAGAGGCCGGATCAGCCGGATCAAATCCGGCCGCGATTTCCGAACCATCGACCATGCCGTCGTTGTCGGCATCCGGGTCAAGGATGTTGATCAGGCCGTCATTGTCGATGTCATTATCCCAACTGTCTCCATGGTCCTGCCAGTAGGCTATTTCAGCTCCGTCATCGATGCCGTCATGATCGGTATCGGCAACGCCCGGATGGGTGTTGTAGATATTTTCTTCGTCGGCTGTGACCAGGGCGTCTCCGTCAGGATCACCGGCCGGGTTAAAGTTTGCAATGGCAATATATCCGCCGCGTTCCGTGGTGTGGGCAGTTTCAGAATCCCTGGACTGTTCTTCGCTGACCCGTACGTTCATGCCCTCGATTGTGCCGGTATTGATCCGGAGGACAGCGGTGTCGCCGCCATCGGTGGTCTGCATTGCTGCAAGGATGATGGGCAGCTCGATAAACCGGCTGCCGTAGCTGATGGGATAGGCGTTATCTGTAATCGTGTCCCCGGTAACGGCGACTTCATACTGCATGTTGCCCAGTGATCCGGTTGACGGCTCCCAGGCCAGATAGCAGGCGGTTTCCTCTGCGTGAGCGGCAGCGTTTATTTCCTGCTCACGCATCATGAACTCAAAACCGTCGGTTGTTATGTTTCTGATTCTTGTCGTGACGGCGTCTGTTTCGTTCATCGTATCGACGGCGGTCATGACGACCGGAGGCGTGGACATGGACAGTTGAAAAGAATGGGCGGAAAAACCTGATGCACCGGAGGCGGAGAAACAACCGGCCTCTATCATGGTCCCGTCGTCCAGGGTGAAGGATCCGGCCTCGACCACCATCACCGTGATGGTTTCCGGCGGGTGCTGATCATCCAGGCTGTCCCATTCCTGAAAACGCAGTTCCATGCCGGCTCCTGTTATGTTTTTGACTCGAACAACCCCGGTTTCGCTGTCGGTAAAACTTGAGGCCCTGGCAATAACCACCGGGTTTGTAAAGGGGCTGTCATAGCTGAGCGATTGCCAGCTTGAATCCACCTGCAGTTCATGGAGCTCAAATTGAAATCCGATTGTGTTTTCAGTGATTGCGATTGTAACAGTGGCAGGGGTGGAGTTACTGACCCCGTCATTTGCCGTAAAGGTAAAACTGTCACTTCCTGCTGCATCCTGCCGGGCAGTATAGGTAAAGCTACCGTCGATATTGATGGTAACATCCCCCTGGGTGGCCGCTGCGGTCATGGCAAAGGTGAGGTTGTCTCCATCCGGATCTGCTCCGGTCAGCAGGCCGCTGATCGTGCTTCCGGCAACAGCCGAGATGGACTGGTTGTCGGCTATGGGCACATCGTTGACGGCATTGATGGTCATTGAAACGGTTGCCGTGTTTGAGTCGGTGGTTCCGTCACCGGCCTTGAATGTGAAGGTATCTGTCCCGTTTGTATTTCCACTCGGTGTGTAGGTGAAGGTTCCGTTGGTGTTGATGGTCACGGTGCCGTTGCCCGGCAGGTCGACAAGGGCGTAGCTCAGGGTGTCGCCGTCAATATCGGTTGCGTTGAGCTGTCCGCTGAGCACGGTGTCTTCTTCGGTGGTAAAGGTTGCGGCCTGTGCCATCGGCGGATCATTGACCGGATTATTGGTAATGGCGACGGTTGCGGAATTTGAGTCGGCGGTTCCGTCACCGGCCTTGAATGTGAAGCTGTCGGTTCCGTTTGCATTTGCATCCGGTGTGTAGGTGAAGGTTCCGTTGGTGTT
>DRKH01000367.1 GCA_011051825.1 Desulfobulbus sp. | reverse complement strand
TCAAACAAAAAAAAAAGCGGGCCCCTGAAACAAGGGGCCCGCTCAGATCACACTACGGTGTAGATCAAATCAGTTCCAACTTAGAACTTGATTTCCATCTGCAACATACCACCGAATGCGGAGTCATCATTAAAGTTGACGCCGTCAACAGTGCTGATACCATCAGCACGGCCATCGAAATCCGGTCCAAGATAACCGACAGCAGCGGTCAGATTGGCACCCTCGGAAACGGTGTAGACAGCCTCACCGGAGATCTCAAGCAGGTTGGCCAGTCGATTAACATTCAGAGCGGTGTCATCATTGGTGTCGACACTGGCCCAAACCAGGTTACCGGTCAGTTTCAGATTCTCACTGACGGCATAATCAACGGTACCGGCAATCCAGGTCCAGTCCTCACCAACACCACCGACATTTTTAAGCACTGCGATGGGCTCAATGTCACCAATCATCAGCCAGCCGAAGTCACCATCAGCTACATAGCTGTCTTTGGTGAAACCGATATTAAGGGCAGGTGTCAGGGCGCCGATAGCATAGGAAACCTCTGCATATCCACCCCAACCGTCATTTTCAGTCCCCTGAACGTCGGAATTAACGTAGGCAATCTCACCGGTAATTCCCAGTCCGGCGGCATTTCCGTCTACGTGCAGCGTTCCGAGAAAACCGGAATTATCATTGCCATTTCTGGAGCTCAGGTCGCTGTTGTAGTCGCGCTGGTCATCATTGTAGAGACCATACCCGAGAACAGACCAGTCGGCGTTGATGTTGGCCTTGGCATAGATACCATAGGCACGCATGTTGTTGTCTTTCAGATCATCGTAGGCGTTGGGATAGTCATCCTCAACAATATACAGGCCGTAGATATCTACATTGTCATTCTTGTAGTTTAAAGCGGCAACTGTAGGCCGAACGTCCCACTGGAAAAAGGTGGTTACGTCCCACCGTACTTCACCACCAATCAAAGTGGTCGGTCCTACCGGTACGCCGATATAGGCATAATCAACCCAGATATTTTTCTTCTCATCAACCGCACCATAACCCTGACCATCCCACTTGAAGTCGTTCATGCGGATACGAGCTTTGGCCCAGGCGCCGCCCTTGGAGGCTGCATCTACCTTGACACGGATACGGGAATCAAAGTAATTGACGGTATCCTGCTCAACATACTGACCGTCGACATAGCCGCCGCCATTACCAAAATTCTTACCGAAAGGTCCGGACGCTCCGCCGTAGTTATCTTTAACGACCCAACGGACACGGGCATCTCCACTCAGGTTGACCTCTGCCATGGCGGAACCAACCATACCGCCTACCAGCAACAGAGCCGCACCTGCAACAAGTACTTTCTTCATCTTCTTCTCCTGTTTTCTTCTGTTTGTGTTTGAACTGCAAAAAATGCAGTACACCCGACAACCTATAATGTATGGGTGCAGAATAGTCTTCCAAAGAAGACACGTCAAGTTTTTTTTACTAAAGTTTAATTTTTTTTACTTCTCCGGCCGCCAGGAATACGGGGGCAGATCTTTTTCCAGGGTTTCTACTCGACCATTTTACGATTAAGCGTAACAATAGCCAGAAGATAGAGCAGTCCATGTTTTCAGATCAATCTTCTTTTTTTTGCTTACCAATTTCATACATAAACAGAGAGGACGCGCGTGTCTGCCAGAAACCAAAAGAATAGTTATTTTGCCCCTGGGCAAAAAACAGCCGAAAAAGTCCCTTTTTGTCCACTGCCGTTTTTTTGTCTCCGGGGGGAACCACCTGACAGGCAACGGTATAGTCCGGAAGTTTTTTCGTTTCCCACAGCGGAACCAGCTTACCCTGCTGCCAGTTGAACGCGACAATGGAGCTTCCTTCGAAATAACGATAGCGTTTAAAATATTTAACGACCTTCATTCGGTTTTTGCCGACAACAACATCTGCAATCCCGTCGCCGGAGACATCATGAACAACAATTTTTGGCGGTACATAGATCCTGGTATTTGAACGGGCTGCAGTTGCCATGGTGCCGAGATAATTGGAGGATCCTCCATATTGGCCGGGATCGGTCCACAGGAGCCTGCCGGTTTCATCATAAACCTGGAGATTGTTTGCCCGATTGATGGCAATCATCTTCCGGGTGCCGCTGCCGTCAAGATCGGCAAAGGCAATATCAAACACGGTCAACCCCTTTGGCAGGGAGATTTTTTTGCCGCGAACGTACTTGCCCTCAGGCCCTGGCTCCAGCTCATAAACCTGTCTGCCGATAACGGCACGGAATCCCTCCTGACGGCCTGAAACCTGACCAAGGAGCACCGGTTTACCGTCAGGCGCTGCGATATGCAGGTAATAGGGAACACGTTTATGAAGGAACCGTGCCTGACGGCCATCCCACTCGACAACGACGGATTCAGGCTTCTGCTCATTATTGGCACTGACATATATTTCCTTGATTCCGTTGCCGTTCAAATCAGCCAGACTGACGGCATGAACACGCAGATAACCGTCAAGGTCAATGGTTGCAACCTGTACGAAGCGCCCGTCGGTAAACCGATAGATATGCAACTGATCAACCGCCGCCATGACGATTTCAACATTGCCGTCTCCGTCGAGATCTCCGGCATCCATATCATTCACCCCATAGGGGATTTTCGGGCTTCGTCGGGTATCAAGAAGCCGGAGGTCACCGGAATCAAAACCCGCCAGGATACCGGCATACATGCCTTTTTTATAGGCCCGGTCAGGATGTTCGGTCTGAAAACCACTCATCCCGTCCCCTGCCCCACCGGAGACTGCTGCTTTTTTGGGCTTGGCAACACCGAAAATATCCGCCGAGACATCCCAGGCCAGTGCATCGATGGCCGGCAGCGCTTCTTCAATTGCATCCACCCGGCGGGTAAACTGTCTCAAGCTCCCGCCGTCTTTACGGCTTATGACCTCGACAGTCAGAAGAAACTTTCCTTTCTCATCGGCCAATGAACCCATAATAAGGTAATCAACCGCACTGTTTTGGAGCGCCTTAAAGGCTTTCTCCTCTTGACCGGCCTGCAGATATGCAGTGACCTTCCGAGTTGCAGATGTTCCATACTCGGTCCGGATCCCGGTACGGGTAGCAATCCGACTGGCCAGCACACTGGTCAGGCCATCACGCAGATACTGATGCGGACCGGACAGCTCAATGTTAAAGGGAAGAAAGATTGCGCTTTCACCTTTCTTGCCATCTTGTGCATAAGCCGGGGCTATCAACAGCATGGAGACTAAAAAGAGGCTGAAGGCAGCCGTCAACAGAGCGAAAAGACGCTGCTTATGCCATTGTTCTGAACAATCTCTTCTATTCACTTGATCCTCTCTTGCAGAAACATGAACAACTAGCCTGTAGGAGCCCATCCCTCCGGGCGATTGTGAGCGGTGATTATTACATCCATGCCGACATTATATCGCCCGGAG
>DRKH01000366.1 GCA_011051825.1 Desulfobulbus sp. | reverse complement strand
TCATGGTCAGTGCCTCTAAAGACGGGGAATATATTGCCTGTCTGGCCCGGCTGCTTGGTCATACCCCGGTGCGCGGTTCTTCAAACCAGCGCGGGGTTGCGGGGCTTAAACATCTTCTGCGGGAGGTACGGGCCGGGAAAAATGCAGGTATTGTTGCCGATGGTTCTCAAGGACCTGCACGAAAGGCGCAGGCCGGATCCATCCTGCTGGCCTCAATGTCCGGCCGTCCTATTCTGCCCATGGCCTGGGCGGCAAGCCGCTATAAGGCCTTTGGTTCCTGGGATCTGACCGTGGTCCCGCTGCCGTTTTGTACGATTTTTTTTCAGTATGGTGAACCGCTGTCAGTGCCCGGGGGGATCAAAGGGGAGGCAGTGGAAGAATATCGGCAGGAACTGGAGAACAGGCTGAATGAGGCTTATGAGACTGCCTGGCAGGGAGTCGGACGAACACCGCATGACAGCGGGGGGAACGTTTAAACCGCTTAAACCGCTTAAACCGTTCAAACTGTTCGAACCATTTAAACTGTTGAACTATCTCAAACAGCTGTGCAAATACGTTATGTCTGCAAAAAACTTTGAAGAACTCGAAATCTGGAAACTGGCAAGAAGTTTAACCGGCAGGATATATCAATTGACCGGAACCGGAAAATTTACCCGGGATTATGGCCTCTGCAGCCAGATTCAGAGAGCCTCGGTATCGGTGATGTCCAATATTGCCGAAGGCTTTGAAAGGGGTGGTAATCGTGAATTTTCACAATTCCTTGCCATTGCCAAAGGAAGTTGCGGTGAAGTCCGCTGCCAGCTGTATGTGGCTTTGGATCAAGGCTATCTCGACCATCGGGCGGCAGAACCATTGATTGATCAGCATAAAAAACTCTCTATAATGATCTACAACTTTATGGAACATCTGAAAGGGAGTGCTTTCAAGGGGCATAAGTACAAGCCGCCAAAACCTGATCCAAAGATGGAAGAATTTGACGCTCTTTTGCAAGAACATCTTAAGGGCAAGAGGTAAACCCGTTTAAAGCGTTTAAGCCGTTCAAACTGTTCAAACCGGTTAAGCCGGTTAAGCCGGTTAAGCCGTTTAAGCTGTTCAAACCGGTTAAACCGTTCAAACTGTTTAAACCGCTTAAACGCTTAAACCGTTTAAACTGCTTGAACTTTAAAAAAAGGCAATTTGTGTGAATCTACAACGTATTGAAAAAAATAATGGTTCCGGGAAAAGACACCCTTTTTCCAGCCTCATTATTGCCGGTCTCAGTGGCGGATCCGGAAAATCGGTCGCAACCGTTGGTCTGATCGCCGCCCTTAAACGACAGGGGAAAAGGGTGGTGCCCTTTAAAAAAGGGCCCGATTATATCGATGCCGGCTGGATGACCCTTGCTGCCGGCAACCCCTGCTATAATCTTGATCCGTACCTGATGACCCCGGAGTCCATTGCAGAATCGTTTCATGTCCATGGGGCCGGGGCTGACTTTGCCATTATTGAGGGCAATCGCGGGCTCTACGACGGGGTCAACGTCGATGGCGGCTTTTCCACCGCTGAGCTGGCCCTGCAGCTCGATCTTCCGGTTGTGCTGGTGGTCAACTGTTCCAAGACCACCCGCACCGTGGCCGCCATGGTTCTTGGCTGCCGGGGCCTTGAACCACGCCTGCGACTGGCCGGGGTTATTCTCAATCAGATAGCTACCCCGCGCCATGAATCCATTATCCGGCAGGCGGTGGAAAAGTATACCGGGATTCCGGTGGTCGGGATTATCCCGCGGATGAAAAAGGACATCTTTCCCATGCGCCACCTTGGCGTAACTCCGCACCAGGAGTCGGGAACAGCAGCAGATACAGCAGTAAACGAGCTGGCAGCAATAGCAGAGCGTCATTTTGATCTGGAAAAAATACAGGTACTAATGGAGCCTGTTGATTATTCTCCAGCCCTGTCCGGAGGCGGGAATGTATCTGATGGGAAAAAGGTAACCATCGGTATTCTGCGGGATATGGCCTTTCAGTTTTATTATGAAGAAAATCTGGAAGCCCTGCAGGCGCAGGGGGCAGAACTGGTGATGATTGATGCCCTTACCGCTGAGCGGCTGCCGGACAACCTGGACGGGCTGTATATCGGGGGCGGGTTCCCGGAAACCAGTGCCCGTGAGCTTGCTGAAAACGTAACCTTTCGTAACTCTGTTCGCGAGGCGGCTGAACAGGGGCTACCCATCTATGCAGAATGCGGCGGCCTGATATTTCTTGGCAGATCCATTATTCTGGATGGCCAGGAGTTTCCCCTTGCCGGGGTGTTTCCGGTAACCTTCGGCATGAGCAGAAAACCCCAGGGGCACGGGTATTCCATTTTCAAGGTAGAACAGGACAACCCCTTTTATCCGAAGGGCGCAACAGTCAAGGGGCATGAGTTCAGGTATTCCACTGTTGACAGCTGGGAGGGGAAACCTGAACAGCTTGCCCTTGTAATGCAACGGGGAACAGGCTTTCAGGGCAAACGTGACGGGTTGATAAAAAATAATGTACTTGCCCTGTACACCCATGTGCTGGCACCGGGAACACCGGAATGGGCCCGGGGACTTGTTCGTGCGGCCCGGCTGCATCAGCTTTAAATCAGGTTTTAAGGTGTAGGTCGGTTATTGGGCAGCAATAGCCGAACTGCATGAAATCCATCTAATTATTCATCCCCTCTGCAACTGCGTTTTGAGGGGAATACAAAAATATGAAAGGAAATACTGCAAAGAAAAATTCCTCATCCAACCTCCTGGAACAATATCATAAACTGGGAAATCAGGGACAGCTTATCCTGCAGCTCCTTGCCATCCAGGTGGACAACTGCAGCAAGAGCAAGCTGGCCCAATGTTTGAGCGGTTTGAAAATTAAAGGGATTGTCCTGGACAAGGTCAGCCCGGTCCTGGTTGGGAAAATAGTCACTCCGCTTGAACAGAAAGGACTGGTTATCAAGACCAAATTCGGTCTGCGCTGTCCGGACACTCTTCGTCCCCATGTTGTCCTGCATGCCTTGAAAACTAAGGAATTCAAGCCGCTTGCCGAGAGAGTGCAAAAGATCCTGCCCCTTGAAGAACGTTACTATGGTGAGGGCCGGGACTTTACAAATCCAGATCAGGTACTCAGAGAAATGCAGATTGCCGGTTTCACCGGCCGCTCTGCCGGTACACTGCTTTCAATCGCGTATAAGGCAGGTCAGTGGTTTGTCCTTGATGAAGAGGGCAACGATCCGTTTAAGCGCATGCTGCCCCACGATATGCTGGAACAGTTTCTGCCCTATATGGCGGAGCCCACAAGTATTTTTCTGCTGCAGAATATTCTTGAATGGGCCATGGATACATATCATCCCCATACAAGTGATTATTACAAGACTCTTGTTACCCTGCAGCGAAGTCGGATAAAAAAGAAAGAGGATTGTACACCGCTGTTGACAATCATTCTCCTGCGTGGAGACTGCGAACAGGCCGGTTTTTTTCTTCAGAAAAAGCCATGGCCCGAACCGTATGAACAATTAGCCTATTCCGGCTGGCTTGCCTTTATCACCGGAGACAATCAGCTGGCCATCGATACCTTTGCCCGGGCCCTTGCTCTGTATAAAAAACTCGAACGAAAAAGAAAGACATTCCTTCCCGATTATCCGGGAGTTTTCCACACCCTTGCCCTGATTAAAAGCGGTGATCCACTCCTTATGCAGCAGGCCTATGATCAGATTCTTCTCATGGATAAAGACAAGAGGTCATACGCAGACCTGCTCGTTTCCTGGAAAAAAGTGCTTGAGCGGCAACTGGGCCTTCCCCCGAATAAAAAGAAGAACACCTCCTATTCTTCACATTTTATGATGAAATTAAATGGCACTGATGTGATCCTGCAACGGTTGCCGCTGGTCTGGCTTGACAGCAAAGAGTTGAAAAGAAATGCCAAACAACTTGAAAATATCAAAGTCCGGGCCAGTTTAAGCGGATTCCTCTGGCCCGCTGCTCTTGCTGCAGAACTGCTGGCAGCTGCCGGGGTCCAACGCAAAATAAATCTTGCCTATTGCCGGGAGCTGCAAACCGGCATGGGGACGGTCGGCCTCACCGATATGGTAGAGGAGAAGCCGGAATGGGAAGCCGGACTGGAGGCAATCATTAATCTTGCCAAAGGCGGAGCAGCCGGCAAGGCAAAG
>DRKH01000365.1 GCA_011051825.1 Desulfobulbus sp. | reverse complement strand
GCTTGCCTTTTCGCCCATTTTCTGCGTTGCGAAAAAAGTTACATAGCACTGCTATGCAACTCTTTTCACGCCTTGAAAATGAACGAAAATTCGGCGCAATATTGTTACACTTATTTCCTTACAGTCCCTAACCTTGCTATTCAGCGATGGTATCCCCTGTATCAGGCTGAGGATTGGAGGTAATCAGATTCTTTGTTGTTACCCGGTTACAGGTGGTCATGGGACTTGTTCTTCTCATTACTCTACGCAATATACTTTCGCCCAACAACATCTATTTTCCCACAAAACGACACGGTTTAATGCCTTACCCCTGAACCTCTGCAATACACAACACAGGTAAACGCAGACTCCGAGAAATCCAAGAAGCACCGAGAATTAATTCGCGAACCCAACCCACGATCAAATAACTTGCGGACGTGCCCGCCTTAGACTTTGACAGAAGGAATCTTTCACAGTAGTTTTAGAGCCAAAATGCAGGAACATGTTTGTTTTATGGAGTCGTCATGGCCAATTTTCCACTTAAAAAACATATATATGAAGTCCTGAAAGGCTTCTCGATTACCGACAGGCTTTTCCTTGCCTTACGCCTGTGGACCATCCTTGGAAGCAGCATCTGGCTGATCTTTGCCCCGCTCAGTCACTCGGTGGCCACCCAGTACTCTCTTTCACTGGCCATTTTTTCGTTGTACAGCCTGATTCTGTATATCCTGATATTCTTCAAGCCGAATCAAATCCGCCATGTTTATATAGTTTCCCTCCTGCTGGACCTGCTTTTTATATTTTACCTCGTGCACCTTGAGCCTGAATATCGCAGCAGCTTTTTCCTCTGCTATTACCTGCTGGTGCTTCTACACACACTCTACTTCGGTCATGTATTCGGTCTGATGGTGGCAACGCTTTCCGCCAGCCTCTACCTGGTCAACCTCCTGCCGTACTGGAATTCGGTTCACTGGACCGAGATCGGCATTCGTATCGTCTTCCTCTATCTCATTGGTTTCCCGGCAGGAATCATACATGGAAAGTTAAAAAAAGATAAGAAAAATATAGAAGAGCTGAATGAGCAACTTGCTGAATCCCTTGACAACCTGCAGGCCATGCAGGCCAAGCTGGTGGAGAAAGAGAAACTCTCCGCCCTGGGGCGCCTGACGGAAACGGTCGCCCATGAAATCAGGAATCCGCTCATGTCGCTGGGCGGCTTCAGCAGAAGGTTGCAGAAACTCCTCCCCGAAGATTCCAAGGAAAAACAGTATGCCGAAACTATTGTCACCGAAGTTGCCCGCTTGGAGTCCATTCTTCGGGATGTCCTGCTCTTTACGGCTGAAAAAAAAGGCCTGGCCCGCGGAGATCTCAATCCTGTCGTCCGTGATGCCGCCGCCTATTTCCTTGATCTGTATTCCAATGGCCAGCACTACGAAGTTATTGAAAACTACCAGCCGGACCTCTACCGGATTTACCTGGATCCCGAGCAGCTGCGGCAGGCAGTCGGCAACCTGATCAGCAACAGCATTGATGCCATGCCCGAAGGCGGAACGCTCACAATAACCACCAAAAACGTTGAATTCAACCAGATAACAGGAGTTGCCATCACGATCAAGGATACCGGAAAAGGGATGTCAAAAAAACAATCGGAACTGATCCTTGAGCCCTTTTACTCGACCAAACGAGTCGGTACCGGACTTGGACTGGCAATAGTCCATGAGATAATGGAAGAACACAGGGGCTTTATCAGGGCTGATTCCAGTGAAGAAAAAGGAACCACTTTCAGCCTGTTTTTCCCCTATCAGCCGGAGGAAGAGGACTCTAAAACCCAATGCTGGCAATGCATCGGTTGCGGAATTGAAACGGATCCGTCCCGCCGCTGCCCGGCCTACCCCTATTTCGGCAGAATCTGCTGGGCCATCGCCGGCACCATGTGCGAGGGCAAGGTCATGGGCACCTATGCCGACAAAATACACGACTGCCACCAGTGCCCGTTTTTCAAACGATGTCAGAATCCGGAGGATCCCAGGCTGCCGACCTGCCTGGCGGCAGAAGATTGATCGTAACCGGTCACAGGATTAGTACCTATGTGTTTTCATCTACCTTAAACCTGTAAGTGATCAGGCCCGCTCTCGGGAGTGCTGAATGCAGAGACCGGCCCGGCAGAAAGAGCGGCCGGATGATAATGGACATAGACCCTCCGCATGAATTCAACGTTTTTCAGCAGGGTCTCCTCGGCCCGGGTGGCAATCCGGTCACCTTCGGTCACGGTCAGGGCGCCATCCACCCCTATGGTAATGTTGACCACCAGATAGGGGCCGAAACGGTGGGCATGAACCTCCTCCACACTCTCTACGCCATCGACAGCCGCCAGCAGGCTGCGAATTTCTTTACCCAGCTGTTTTCCCGGCACAGTGTCCATCAGGTCGGCGGTGGAGGAACGCAGAATTTCAACCCCGGTATAGAGGATAATCAAGGAGACCAGTGCACCGGCCAGGGGATCCACCCAGGGGAACCCCATCCGGCCGAAAAATATACCAACCGTAGCGGCCAGGGCTGAAAAAATATCGTTGCGATGATCCTGGGCCAGCGCCTCTACCGCAATATTATGGGTCTGTCTGCCTATTTTCCCTGTCCACAGCGTCAACCAGAGTTTAAACCCTGCCACGGCAAACGAAACCCAAAAAGTGATTTGAGCCGCTCCGGAAAAACTCCCCGCCCCGGAGACAATCTCGTAGACCCCATTAACGGAATTCCAGAAAATAGCAATGGCCGTGGAAACGACAAAGGCCCCAACCACCACGGCAGCAATACTTTCCATCTGGTCGTGGCCGTAGGGATGTTCCGAGTCAGCCGGTTTACCCGACAGCTTCATGAAGATCGACATCACCACCCCATAGGCCACGTCCGAGGTGGAATTGATCCCGTCAGCCAGCAGAGCAGGGCTCTGACCAATAATTCCGACAGTGACCTTAACCACAGCCAGCAGGGTATTTGCGGCAAGCCCGACATGAACCGCCAGTAACCCTTCCCTGGTCCGCTCACTGCCGACCGGATCAGGCAGTGTTTCCTGCTTTTTTTCAGTCGGAGATCCGGTGGAAGGTTTATTCGAACTCAAGGATCACCTGTTCCACATTCAGACTGTCGCCGCATCTGCAGGTAATTTTTGCAACAGTCCCGTCCATTTCCGCTATAAGGACATTTTCCATCTTCATGGCCTCAATCACGGCCAGTTCCTGGCCCGCCTTAACCCCCTGGCCTTCTTTCACTTTGAGCTGCACCAGCAGGCCCGGCATGGGGGCCAGCAACAGCTTTGTTTGATCCTCAAGGGTCTTGCGCGGCATCAGCCGGTGCAGTTCCGCTGCCCGCGGGGTAAAGACCTGCGCCCTGGTGGTCTTTCCCCGATGCACGATCCGGTAGCCAAGCCCGACTCGGCGCACCTGGAAGGCAAGGCGCTTGCCGTTGATGGTTGCCCGCATAATATGCTGACAGAAGGACCAGTCGGTCATGACGCCGAAATGCTCTCCCCGGCAATCCACCCGGTAGCCGCAATCGGCCTGAAACGGTTTCACCAGCACCCGGTACTCTTCTCCGTCGGTTACCACCACCCAGTCATCCAGCACCCGTCGTTCATACCCTGGCAGCTGCCCGGTTATCCGGGCGGCCCGATCCATGTACAGCCGATGGATGATGGCAGCAACAACAATGGGCAGGATCGGAGCTTCTTCCACAACATCGGCCTCACGAAACCCCTGCGGAAACTCTTCGGCAATAAATCCGGTGTGCAGCGCTCCTGCCTTAAATTTCGGGTGCGCCATCAGGGCACCGAGAAAGGCGATATTATGCTGAACCCCCTCTATAAGATATTCATCCAGGGCCTCCTGCATACAGACAATGGCCTGATCCCGATCCGATCCCCAGGTAACGAGCTTGGCAATCATGGGGTCATAATACATGGAGATTTCACCGCCTTCAAACACCCCGGTATCGACCCGCACCCGGTCCGGCTCATTGTCCGGTGGCTGATAACGGACCAGGCGTCCGATAGAGGGCAGAAAGTCACGGATCGGATCCTCGGCATAGACCCGGCTTTCCATGGCCCAGCCGGTGAGACGCACATCGTTCTGGGAAATCGGCAGAGGTTCACCGGCCGCCACCAGGAGCATCAGTTCGACCAGATCAAGATCGGTCACCATTTCGGTAACCGGATGTTCCACCTGGAGCCGGGTGTTCATTTCGAGAAAATAAAAATTACGCTCCGGATCGACGATAAACTCCACCGTCCCGGCAGAGGTGTAATTAACGGCCCGGGCCAGCTTGACCGCCTGTTCGCCCATGGCCCTGCGGGTGGATTCATCGATAAACGGTGACGGCGCCTCTTCAATGATCTTCTGGTGACGACGCTGGAGGGAACATTCCCGCTCACCAAGATAGAGAATCGTCCCATGGGTATCGGCCATGACCTGAATTTCAATATGCCGGGGACGGTCAATAAATTTCTCAATCAGCATCCGGTCATCACCGAAACTGGATCGGGCCTCGCTGGTGGCCCGCTCAAATCCCTGACGGCATTCTTCCTCATTCCTGGCCACCCGCATGCCCTTGCCGCCGCCGCCGGCACTTGCCTTGAGCATGACCGGATAGCCGATATCCGCCGCCACCCGAACCGCATGCTCCACATCCTCTATGATGCCGTCAAAACCCGGTATAATGCTTACCCCGGCCCGATCGGCAATCTGCTTGGATGTCATCTTGTCGCCCATGGCGGTGATGGCTTCGGCCGGAGGACCGATAAAGACAATATTTTCATCTTCCAGGGTTTTTCGAAAATCGGCATTTTCCGATAAAAAACCATAGCCCGGATGCACGGCCTCGGCCCCTGTTTCATGACAGGCGGCAATAATTCGATCCGCACGGAGATAACTTTCAACCGCCGGAGCAGCTCCGATATGAACAGCCTCATCGGCCATCTGGACATGAAGTCCATCCCGATCAGCATCGGAGTACACTGCAACGGTGGATATGCCCATGGCCCGGGCGGTGCGGATAACCCGGCAGGCGATTTCTCCACGATTGGCAATCAGTATTTTTTTAAACATGAATCAGCGTTTTGAGTTCAGAGTTTTGAGTTTTGAGTTCGGGATCCCGGTTCAGGGATTAGCTGTCGAGGGAGGAACGGGGTTCATGAGTACCGTGTATCAGTCGAATAGGACAGAGTTCCCTGACCAGCTGCAACTCGGAACTCTGAGCCAGAAACCCGGAACCGCCTTACAGGGGAATATTCCCATGTTTTCGCCAGGGGTTTTCCAGTTTTTTCTCCCGCAGCATGGCCAGAGACCTGCAGATTCGGGTGCGGGTGTTATGCGGCATGATCACATCGTCGATAAAGCCGCGGCTGCCGGCGACAAAGGGGTTGGCAAAACGGGCCGTATACTCGTCGGTCCGTTGCTTGAGCTTATCGACGTCACCGCTTTCCCGGCGGAAAATGATCTCCACTGCGCCCTTGGGGCCCATGACCGCAATTTCCGCCGTCGGCCAGGCAAAGTTGACGTCGCCGCGCAGGTGCTTGGAGCTCATTACATCATAGGCGCCGCCATAGGCCTTGCGGGTAATGACCGTTATTTTCGGCACCGTGGCCTCGGCAAAAGCATAGAGCAGCTTGGCGCCGTGTTTGATGATACCTGCATATTCCTGGCTGGTTCCGGGCAGAAAACCCGGAACATCGACAAAGGTGACAATCGGGATATTAAAGGCATCACAGAAGCGGACAAAACGGGCCGCCTTGCGGGCCGAGGCGATATCAAGACAACCGGCCAGGACCATGGGCTGGTTGGCGACAATGCCGATGGTCGAGCCCTGCATCCGGCCGAAACCGATAATGATATTGGCGGCATAGTCGGGCTGAATCTCAAAAAAATCATTTTCGTCCACGACCTTGACAATCAACTCCTTCATGTCATAGGGTTTGTTCTGATCTTTCGGGATCAGGGTATCCAGAGATTTTTCTATCCGTTCGGCCGGATCGTTACTCGGCCAGACCGGTGGTTTTTCCCTGTTATTGGCCGGAAGAAAATTCAAAAACCGTCGCAACATCAGCAACGCTTCAACATCGTTTTCAAAGGCAAGGTCGGCGACCCCGGATCGTCCTGTATGGGTTGCCGCTCCACCGAGTTCCTCGGCACTGACCTCCTCATGGGTCACGGTCTTGACCACCTCCGGTCCGGTCACAAACATATAAGAGGTGTTTTTGACCATGAAAATAAAATCGGTCATGGCCGGAGAATAGACCGCCCCCCCGGCACAGGGGCCCATGATCATGGAGAGTTGCGGAATCACGCCCGAGGCCAGGACATTGCGCTGAAAGACATCGGCATAACCGGCCAGGGCCTCGACACCTTCCTGAATTCTGGCCCCGCCGGAGTCATTGAGTCCGACCACCGGCGCACCGACCTTGATCGCATGATCCATGATCTTGCAGATCTTTTCCGCATGCGCTGCCGACAGTGACCCCCCGAACACGGTGAAATCCTGACTGAAGACAAAAACCAACCGGCCACAGACGGTTCCGTATCCGGTGACTACACCATCACCGGGAATTTTCTGGCTCTCCATGCCGAACTCGACACAACCGTGCTCGACAAACATGTCCCACTCTTCAAAACTGCCCTGATCAAGAAAGAGCTCAATCCGTTCCCGGGCCGTTAATTTACCGCGGTCGTGCTGCCGGTCAATGCGCTGCTGACCACCACCAACGCGCGCAGCTCCACGTTTATCCTCAAGCCGTTGTATAATATCAATATCCTGCATAAGTCCTATGCTCTCTAGCGCCTTTACTCTTCCGATGAACAGAGTTCGGTCAGAACCCCGTGAGTTGATTTGGGATGGACAAAGGCTATTTTTTTATCCCCGGCCCCGGTAACCGGGCTTTCGTTGATCAGCCGGCACCCCTGTTCCTGTACCTGCTCCATCTGGAGCTCCAGATTATCACTCAGATAGGCGATATGATGAATGCCCTCACCCCGCTTTGCCAGAAACGAGGCTATCGGGCTGTCGGGAGTCATGGGCTCCAGCAGTTCAATATGGGTTTCACCCAGGCTGAAAAAGGCGGTTCGCACCTTCTGGCCTGCTACCTCCTCAATCCGTTCGCAGATTAATCCCAGTCCGTCTTCGTAAAATTTCCGGGCCTCGGCAATGGAATGAACGGCAATACCGATATGATCAATTTTTTTCAACATATTTTTTCAACATATACAGCCTGATGTACCCATTTTCACGCCTTAAATCCGGCACACGGAACAAAATCCGGCGGATTATGGAATATTTTTTTTGGCGACGACCTTACCACCACCAAGGCAGTTGTTCAATCCTGCCTGGACAATACTTCCGTAATCAGATCATACAAAGCATCACTCGTTTCTCTGATCACCTTGACGCAGTTCCGACGGGTACTGTCCGGATCCTTGTAAAAGCGTTTAACTGCAGCATGATCATTCCAGGGTACCCGAGCGATATCGGCACAGTTCGTACCGCCGTATGGTGTACAGATCTTTGCAAATTCCCTGACCATTGTATTACTGAGCTTCCACATCTGTTTGTGGTCCCGTCCGCCACTCTCGGTTTTGCCCAAAGTAAAGCCGATAACCGCCAAAGCGCCGGACAGGGTCCCGCAGATCTGGCCGCTTGAACCCATGCCGCCGCCGAACGGGGCCATGGCCGCCATCAGCTCATCTGATGGCGGCTCATCTCGAAACAGTTTGGCGCACGCGCCAAGAATTGCCTGACTTCAGTGGAATCGCTCCAAAAACAGCTCAGCGGCATGATCCGCCATTTCTTTCTTATCAATCATTGTATCTCTTTTTATCTGTAAACAGCGGGTTTCGAGTTCTGAGTTCTGAGTTTCGGGTTCCGGGTTCCGGGTTCCGGGTTCCGGGTTCCGGGTTTCGGGTTCCGGGTTCCGGGTTCCGGGTTCCGGGTTCCGAGTTCCGGGTTTCGGGTTTCGGGTTTCGGGTTTAAAATGTGAGCCGGTCTGATCGGACGGAGAGGTAGATAGATAGATAGATAGATAAGCGCAGACTTCGAGCGCAGACTTCATCCGCAGACTCCGTGGGCTACTTGCTGAGAGCTTACACATTTTCATCATTCGTTGTGCCCGCGGGGCATGCCGGTTTATCCGAACACAAAAAATACACTTTACCAGCCCCCCGAGGCTCCGCCACCGCCAAAACCGCCGCCTCCGCCGCTGAATCCGCCGAATCCGCCGGACGAACCACCACCCCATCCGCCGCCGCCCG
>DRKH01000364.1 GCA_011051825.1 Desulfobulbus sp. | reverse complement strand
TGCGTCAGAAAGTGATCCCCTGTTTCCGGCCTGGAATCCTTTACTGTGGTTAGCCGAACTTTCAGCTTCCATGAGACTTACCGTATGCACCACCATGGTATTGGCGCTTGCGGCAGGACTCTTTCTCAATGGTGGGCAGGTGACCCGCCCGGATATGAATATCGAACCTGGAGATACTCTCTACGGCCTTGAGTGGTTTGATCCTGCTCCGCCCGGCTCCATCAGCTCGATCTATATCGCCATGGCCGAGCAGTCGTATGAATAAAAAAAGTGTAACTGTTCAGGAGCACCCCACGGAGTCTGCGCTTACCTCTCTGCACGGTCAGGCCTGATTCACATGGGAATCACTATAGTTCACAGGCCTGACTGCACAGATATGGAGCACTGCTGAACCCTTACAGTGATCACGTAATTGAAGACCTTACATATAGTGGTGGCGAACAATTACTAAAAAACACAGACAATGCGAAAAAATTTTATACTCCTTGCCGTCATCTTTTCGGTTGTGTTGAACATTGGTTTCATTGGAGCATACTGTCTGCAAAAAGCCGGGCTGCACCCCTTGAGGCTGGTTCCTGCCAATCACAAACGGTTTCTCTATCAAGAACTGAACCTGAGCCCGGAACAACTCGCCGAATTTGAGCCGGGTCGAGACCGATTCCATACCTACCTTGCTCTTCAGAGCAGGAAAATACAGGCCGGACAGGTTGAACTCATTGATCTATTATCTGAAAATCCTCCGGATCGTAAGGCGATTAACGCCAGGCATGAAGAAATTCAGGCACTGCAGCAACAGATGCAGACCAGGGTGATCGACCATTTTCTTAAAGAAAGCCGCATCCTTACTCCGGAACAACGAAAGAAATTTTTCGCACTTATCAAGAGAAGGATCAAGAAGAATAGTGGTTTCTGTCCCGGATGGATGCAGCAGAGCAGAGTCAAGCCTGCCCATGGTGAAAGCCGGTGAAGACGAAAGTCCCCGGCCTGGCAATCACCCTTATCTTACTCAGCAGTTGTGTCAGCGCTGATCTGAACCAGTCAGCAGCCAAGATTCCGGTTAGCTCCTCTGCAAGCTATGTGCCGCGATCCCCACAGCCTGAATCCATGGCCATTGACAACCAACAGTTGCCCTCTCTTGATGGCCGTTCTCTCAGCCTGGCGCAATGCATCAAGATTGCCCTGGAACAGAACCCGCAGACGCGCGAAACCTGGCAACGGGCTCGGTCGGCTGCGGCCGGGGTCGGCCAGGCCCGGTCGTTTTATCTGCCGTCAGTCGATGTAACGGCCGGGGCCACTCGCGGTGACTCTGTTCTTCTCGGCAGCCGCCAGGAGACTGGAACCGTGGATACCTTTGCAGCCGGGTTTGGTGTCCGTTACCTCCTGTTTGACGGCGGAGCTCGGTCGGCCGGGTTAACAGGGGCCGAGTCGGAACTGCTTGCCGCAAACTTTCAGCATAATGCGACCCTTCAGGACGTGGCCTTGACAGTTGAAGAGGCCTATTACCAGTTTCTGGCTGCCCGGGAGCTTGAACGGGTAGCGGAACAGACGATCCGGCAGACACAGTACCATGTGGATGTTGCGCAGGCACGATATCAGAACGGCCTTGTTGCACGATCCGACGTGCTCAAGTCGGAGACGGAGAAGGCCGATGCCGATCTTCTCATGGTGCGGGCCCGCAGCCAGGTGCGGGTTGTCCGCGGCCGCCTGGCCAGCGCCATGGGGCTGACACCATCCGAAAATTTTGAGGTAACAGGGTTGCCCGCAAACCTGCACCAGCGTGAACTGGCGGATATTAAACAACTCATGACGGATGCTTCCTCCCAAAGACCCGAACTTCGCGCTGCCCTGGCCAGGGTCGGATCGGCACGGTCAAAGATTGATGCCGGCAAGGCCCGCTATTGGCCCAGGGTAACGTTCAACACTGATTACGGTCGGCTGGATCGGACATTCGTGCCCGAGCGTGATGAGTGGTCCCTTGGTATCGGTATCACCTGGCCGCTCTTTGACGGGTTGAACCGCGAGTACACGATTCACAGGGCCCAATCCGATCTGGACAGGTCAGTAGCTGAGTATGAAACACTCTTACGCGGGATTGAACTTGAGGTCTGGACTGCCTACTCGCGTCTGATTGAGGCGGGCCAGGCGATCGAAGCGGCCGGAGTTCTGGTCGCCAGTGCCGAAGAGAACGCCCGGGTAACGGAAGGTCAATACAAAAACGGCACTGCCTCGATCATCGAAGTAACCGATGCCCAGACTTCCCGGACCACGGCAAAGGTTCGCCTGGTAGAGGCCCGGCTCGACTGGTACACGGCCCTGGCTACATTAGAACGGGCCATCGGCCGAACCCTGGCCCGGAAGAGTACCTGATCTTGCCGGAAACAGCAACGGAGTAAACAACCATTGAAAAAACGCAGATTCAGCAGGTTGATCATATTCCCCCTGTTCCTTTTTGTCGTCGCTGCAGCAGTCTGGTGGGCCATGGACAGAAACACAGAGGCAAAAAATAACTCTGCACAAAAAACCGTCAGGGTGATCCTCCGTGATTTGTCATCCACCGTGCTGGCCACCGGTGCCGTCAAACCTCAGGTTGGCGCAGAGGTCAGGGTCGGGGCCAGGATATCCGGAAAGGTGGAACGTCTTTACGCCAATATTGGTGATCAGGTGAATAAAGGTCAGGTCATAGCCGAACTGGAGAAGGCCGACCTGGAGGCAGCTGTGGCCCGGGCCCGGGCTGAAGTGGAGGTGGCGAAGGCACGGGTCGCCGATGCGAAAGCCAGGATGAAGCTGGCCGGTCTTGACTACCAGCGCCAGCAAAATCTGAATAAAGATGATTTCACCAGTCGGCAGGCGGTAGATAAAGCCTTGAAAGAGAAGGAGAGCGCCGCAGCAGGGTACAATCTGGCCACAAAACAGCTTGATGCCGCCCGGGCTGCTTTGCAGGAAACCCGGGTCAGACGTTCCTATGCCACTATTACCGCCCCAATTTCCGGTGTCATTGCTTCAGTTTCCACCCAGCAGGGGGAGACTGTGG
>DRKH01000363.1 GCA_011051825.1 Desulfobulbus sp. | reverse complement strand
CGTGAATGTCTTCTTCTTGCCGTACGGTCGAGCCGGGCACCTGGTGATTTTTTTCTCCATCGTGATTTTCAGTGCCGAAACATAATGATCAAGGAGGATGCTGTTCGGGTCATCGATTTCCAGGGAGGTCGTCGCGGCCCTCTCGCCTATGATCTTGCATCGCTGCTCATCGACCCCTACATACGTCTGTCCGAATCTCTGCAAACGGAGATCCAGGAGGAATACATCAACAGGTTGCAGGAATATATTTCCTATGATCCCCTCCAATTCAGACAGGAATATGTTCTGCTGGCCCTGCAGAGGAATCTGCAGATTCTCGGAGCCTTTGCCTTCCTCACCCAGAGGCGGAAAAAACGTTTTTTTTTCCGTTTTATCAAACCGGCGCTCCACTCGATCAACTCACTGCTTGCCAAACCTGAAGCAGCAGATTATGCTGGACTGCACAAGCTGGTCCGTACATGTCTTGTCTCCGTCGAACAGGCGGAATACAATCGTTACCGGGAACGCTGAATATGCCACTTTTAATTGTCCCGGAACCCTTTCTGCCTGATTTCTGAGCAAAAATCCCTTATTCCCGAGCCATGACTACAGAATCCTCCACCCTGGTAGCGCTGATCGGTCGACCCAATGTCGGCAAGTCCACCCTTTTTAACCGCATGACCAGGCGGCGGGATGCCATTGTTGACCCGACCCCCGGGGTGACCCGGGACCGGCATTATGCCCACGTCAGTTATGAAGAACATCCCTTTACCCTGGTCGATACCGGCGGCATTGAGGATGAAGACGATACCATAACCGGCCATATCCGCAATCAGGCCCTGCGGGCCATTGACGAGGCGGATATCATTTTGTTTCTCATGGATGGACGACAGGGCCTGACCCCGAGTGATCAGGAGATTACCGATCTGCTCAGGCGAACGGAGAAAAAAGTTTTTTTTATCGTCAACAAAATCGACAGTCCGGATCTTGAAGTTGAGTTGCTCTCGCCTTTTTATGAGCTGGGTGTGGATGCCTTGTGGCCGTTATCCGCTGATCATGGTTATGGCTATCGAACCCTGATGGAGGATCTGACGGCGGAGCTGGAACCGGCCTCGGAGGACGGAAAACTGCCGGAGGGCACCATGCGACTGGCATTTATCGGCCGGCCCAATGTGGGCAAGTCCTCAATGATCAATGCGATCATCGGTCAGGAGCGGATGGTGGTTTCCGATATATCCGGCACCACCAGGGATTCGGTTGATACCCTGCTCAGCCGTGATCAGTACAACTATCTTCTTATTGATACCGCCGGGATACGGCGCAAGGGGAAAACAAAAGACAAACTTGAAAAATTTTCCATCCTCAAGGCGCTCAAGGCCCTTGGCCGCTGTGATATTGCCCTTGTTCTCATTGATGCGGAAGAGGGCATCACCGAGCAGGACACCAAGGTCATCGGTTATACCCAGGATCACGGCAGGGCATTGATTATTCTATTGAACAAATGGGATTTGATCAAGGACGACAAGAAACGGCAGGACTGGCTCCTGGAAGAGGTCAGGCTGGCAACGAATTTTATTCCCTTTGCTCCGGTGCTCAAGGTTTCGGCCAAGACCGGTTACGGCATCAAACGCGTTTTTCCGGAGATCGGCAAGATATATCGTCAGTTTCATGAACGCTTTCCCACCAGTGCCCTGAACCGACTGCTGGAGGCGGCGGTTGCCCACCATGAACCGCGCATATATAAGGGCCGGAGAGTAAAACTTTATTATACGGCCCAGATCGGTACGGCTCCACCATCTTTTGCCGTCATTACCAACTCACCCAAGGGCGTGCATTTTTCCTATCAACGGTATCTGAAGAATCGTTTTCGAGAGGGACTTGGCCTTGACCGGGTGCCGGTTCGCCTGCTCTTCAAGGAGCGCAGCGGCCGTAAAAAAAAGGGATAGGACGATCAGTTAAACAAGAGCTTGTGTAAGAGAATGTTGAAGCGGTTGGATTTGCCTGGAACCGGCCGGTCTATAGCAGTCGTTTAGTGTAGCCCTCGACCCGCATAGCCAGAAGACGGCGCTGGTTGCCGTTGAGTTCCTTTTCCCGGGCAACGATTTCCATGTAGTAGCCGGTAAGACCGGAAAAGGAACTGGTTGGGTGGATGGTCAGCCAGTGCTCGGCATTGGTATCGGCAAAGGCCCGTTCTATGATTTCAACCACGATGTCATCGCTGTCTTCTCTGGCCCAGCCGATGACCCGCTTAAACAGGTCGGCTTCCTTAACCTTTCGGTACTCGGCCCGTTTAATCATAAAATCTTCACCCTGCATTGGTCTCTCTCCGTGCATGTTGCAGTTACTCTTTGTGGTATTGCATAAATCGTGCACCCATCTCAATAGTTACCAGCATATATTTCCTGTAAGGGCTCGCGCAGCATGATCTTCGCGTTTCGAGGCATACCCGGCATATGTAGAAAAACGATCTTCAATTATGTCATCAGATCAATTTGCTACATGCCCCTGTTCCACCTCGGCTCGCTGAAGGTGTTTTTTTTGAGCGAGCCTTAAGTATACCACAATGTTGCCCGTCAACCAATAAATACTCTCTCTCCGTTTTATCTCTTACGACGACACGACGTAGGTCTGCAGATGCTCCGATCAACCGTAGCGGAAGAGCCCGGCCAGTTCCTTCCGGCTCAGCGTCTTTAGAATTGAACCGTCGTCCTCAACGACCAACTCTGCAGCCAGGGCCCGTTTCCGTTCAATCAGGCTGTGTATTTTTTCCTCCAGTGTCCCAACCGTGACCAGTTTGTACACCTGGACCGGGTGGCGTTGGCCCATGCGGTGAACCCGGGCCGTCGCCTGTTCCTCCTTGGCCGGGTTCCACCAGCGGTCAAAGTGGATAACGACCTGGGCACCGGTCAGGTCGATGCCGGTACCTCCGGCCAGCAGGCTGGCACTGCAGACCCTGCATGTGGTCACCCCGTTGAACCGTTTTATCCGTTTACTCCGTTCTTTTGCGCTCACCTTGCCGCGCAGGCTGATGTGATCAATTTTTTCGGCATGGAGCCAGGCCTCGATGATGTCAAGCATGGAGGTGAACTGGCTGAAAACCACAACTTTCAGGTTTGATTCCAGGCATTGGAGAAGCAGACGGGTGAATTCATCCCATTTGCCACTTGTATACTTTGTCCAGTCCGTGCAATGTTTAAGTTGGCAGAGGTGGTTGCAGATCTGTTTGAGCAGGGTAATCGTGGTCAGAATATGGGTGTAGTCGGACAAGGCATCGTTACCCATGAGTTCGTCGACCACATCGGTTGCCTGTTCCACTGTCTGCTGATACGCGGAAACCTGATCTTCACTGAGTTCGCAGAGTCGGATGTCTTCACTGCATTGGGGGAGTTCCTTCAACACCTGCTCCCTGGTACGTCGGAGAATAAAGGGGGCCGTGATACGTTGTATAACCTGCCGTTTTTTAACGGTATCGGCCTCCTTGAACATCCGGTGAATCCGACGTGATGAAAAAAGGTCGGGCAGGCAGAGGGTGAGCAGGTTTTTCAGTTCCTGGATGTTGTTCTCAACCGGGGTCCCGGTCAGGCCGATCGTTGTTCCGGAAATCAGCAGGCCGGCCGCCTTGAAGGTTGAAGTTTTGCTGTTTTTCAAGTGATGCATTTCATCATAAATGACCAGTTTGAACCCGACCAGACCCAGTTCGTCGATATCCTGGCGTACAATGCCATAGGTGGTGACGATTATCCTGCTGTCCAGGGCCTGTTTCAGATCACGCTGTGGTCCGTGGTAGACCGACATGCTCAAGTGGGGAAAAAAGGATTGTTGTTTTTCCGGCCAGTGGTAGAGCACTGCTGCGGGACAGACGATGAGAACGGTATCCGAGGGGTCGGCGACCAGTTCGACCAGGGCCAGGGCCTGATGGGTTTTGCCCAACCCCATGTCATCGGCCAGAATGCCGCCCAGGCCATGCTTGTGCAACCTGAACAGCCAGTTGACCCCATGGACCTGATAACCGCGAAGATGGCTGCATGTATCCGCATCCAGTGGCGGTTTTTCCGTGTCGGTTTCCTCGCCCAGCAAAAAAGAAAGGGTTCGCCCCTGCTTTTTTGGTTCCAGGTCTGTGCTTAATTGCTGGATTTGACTGCCGAGTAGAGTAAATTCCGATCGGGTGAGTTTGATCAACCCGTTTTCAGACAGTCGGTCGCGACCCAGACTGTGAAACCATTGAAGGGGTGAATTGTGAAGGTCCAGCCAGGAGCGGCCGGCTATGTATTCCTGTTTTCGGGCTGTTGCCTCCAGGATTTCACTGATGTCGATCTGCTGGTCGCCAACTTCATAATATCCGGCAAGGTAACACCAGTCCATGTCCTCCTTGAATTCGGTGAGCTGCAGTGATTGCGGTTCGTTAATCACCTCAAGTTCCAGGATTTCCGGTGCGACCTGGTGTCGTTTGGCAGTCAGGGCCTGGTTGTTTCGCCGGAGAAACTCGGGGATGGCATCGGCGGAGATCGTAAAACCGGTTTTTTTGTTCGGGGTTTGGGTTGCTGGGGAGAAAAGAGAGAGAACTTTTTTCTCCTCTTTATCAATACGTTCAGCGGCAGGCAGGGGGGCCAGGGTAAAAAAAGCATTGTCAATCAGGTAACGACTGCCGTAGCGCTGTTGTTCGAGTTCTGCCAGATTATAGCATGTTCCGTCATCCAGGCGGCCCCAGTCTTCCACCTGAATCGTTGAGCCGTTGTCACTGAACCGGACCCGGTTAAACGGCTGGGCAGGCGGCAGCAATCGGAAACCGTAGCTTTCAAGTTCAAGCAGTCCAAGCAGCTCCCATGTGTGGTGACGGGACAACATGAGCTGAAATAATGGTGTCGCACCGGGCGACTGCAGGATGAAACGGCCTGAATCGTGGCGCGAAAGTGTCAGCTTTTCATCGGACTGGTGGAGGTACAGAAGCCGGGTCAGCCACATCCAGCAGGATTGATCACGGTAAAGCTGTTTGGAGAGACTGCCGCGTTGAAGTAAGGCCTGCTCATTTTTAGTAGCGGTTCTCTGGGCAAGCTGTTCGGCAAGGGAAACGAGATTCTTTGTTTGGGGTAAAGTTACTGTTTTTTCGCCGATAAGACCTAAGCCCTGCAGCTCTGTAGCCGCAGCCGGATGCATGTTGACCTCCAGGGAGAACCCGGTTTCCTGCACAACCGAAAGCCGGGTTGATTTTGCTCGAGCTCTCCAGCGAGTGGTGGTCAGGTCGGGTTTCAAGCGCTGGCTGAGATAGTTTCCGATTTTTTGCCAGAGACTGTCGGCAAAGTCCATGGTAACGGGTTGCAGGCGATCCTTTCCCTCGACCAGGCAGAGCATGGCCAGGGCGGCGACATGGTGGCAGTGCTGGCCTCTTTTTCCGGCAACACATTGACTGCACCAGCCATTCCGAAAGACGAAGGCGTGTTTGCCTGTACCATCGGTAATATCGACCATGGCAGTAACATCGTCTTCACATGTCAGAGCGGCGCCATGACGAAAAAAAAGAAAGTTATGGGCTCCACGGTTGTGGATCAGGGCAAGGGCTTTTTCAAGGGTATGTGGTTTGAACCAGGTTTGTAAGGTGAGGGTGTAGTCCATGGGGAGGGCAGCCATGGATTCAAGTCTGGTTGACGTTGAAGCGGGAAGGAGGGATGCTGACGACATGGAGTTATCCTTAGCAGAGGACGGAGGACAGAGGCCAGAGGACAGAGGGCAGAGGGCAGATTGCTTCCGCCTTCGGCGGCTATAACTGCGGCTTGTCTTTACCTGCTCTGTTTCATTGTTTGTTGTGTTTTTGGAACATGGAGGTTTATGTTTATCTGTAAATTGTAGTAAATGGCGCTGAGCGCCTGGATGCAACGCAGCACCGCAGAGCGGTGCTGCGAGAGTGGTCTTGTTCCACCGCTCTGCGGTGGAACGGATCAATCTTTGGTTTCAAAATAATGTTGCCTATCCGCTCTGCGGGTAAACGAGTGCTCCTTGGAGTATAGCCGTCAAGTTAACACAAATTATCTATAATATCAGGGGGGTAAGAATGCCGTAGGAGCCCGCCCCGCGGGCGATAATTATGCGTCATATTGATGTTTCTGCCAACAATCGCCCGCAGGTAAGCGTAGGCTCCGAGGGCGGTCTCCTACGTAACACAACCTGCTGATATGTTACTGGATTCGCCTTAGCTTGACAGCTATGCTCCTCGGGGCAGACCGGAATTTGCCTTCTTCATTGTGCCGCCAGGCCATACTGGTTTATCTGAAAATAGCCCACGGAGCTGTGTCGTTTCGGGTTATTTACATGGTTCGTTGTGGCTGGGGACGGAAAACCTGGTCCAGCCATGCTGGTTTATCCGAAAATTCCCTTAAGGAAAAAGAAGAATCCCATGGACAGGATTGCGCCTGCCGGCAGAGTAACCAGCCAGGAGATGATGATATTCATCACCACCCGCAGGTCCAGAGCACCGATTCCACGGGCAAGGCCGACACCGAGCACCGAACCGACCAGAATATGCGTTGTTGAGACCGGGAGGCCGGTTCGCGAGGCCAGAACAACGGTACTGGCGGCCGCCAGTTCGGCACAGAATCCCCGCGAGGGGGTTAACTCGGTTATTTTCGTTCCCACCGTCAACATGACGCGATAGCCCAGGGTGATGAGGCCTGCAACAATGCCGGCCCCACCGACCATCAGGATCCAGGACGGCATCTCGGAGGTCTGCATAACCTCACCGCCGGACTTGACAATACTTATGACCGCTGCCAGTGGTCCGATACCGTTGGCAACGTCGTTTGATCCATGGGCAAAGGCCATGGAGCAGGCGGTAAAGAGCATCATGGGAGTAAACACTTTTTCAACGCTGGCAAAGTGAAAATCTCTGTCCGCCTCAAGATCTTCTTTGACTTTTCTGACAAGCAGCCAGCCTGTAAAGCCGGTCATCAGGCCGATAATGATTGCAATCCCGA
This sequence comes from Desulfobulbus sp., assembly GCA_011051825.1. Lineage (GTDB taxonomy): Bacteria > Desulfobacterota > Desulfobulbia > Desulfobulbales > Desulfobulbaceae > DRLX01. Next base: position 10,842 of record DRKH01000363.1, on the reverse strand, counting down.
AACTCTGCATGACTGACAGATTGATGTGCAGATGTTTTAATCCCTTGAACAGGGTAACCAGTGAGATAACGAAGCCGACCAGAAAGATATAGGCAGGGGCGTAGCGTTTGGCATTTTTCAACGGGTTGTCGGTGTCGAAAATGAGTTTTCGTGTACTCATGACCAGCAGAAAGGAAAGGGTGCCGCCGACGGCCGGTGAAACAACCCAACTTGCCACAATTTTACCTATTTTCATCCAGTTGATAGAGCTTGGCCCGATCCCGACCAAGGCAAAACCCACCAGAGCTCCAACTATGGAGTGGGTTGTGGAAACCGGCCAGCCCTTGACCGAGGCAATCATCAGCCAGACTGCAGCTGCAAGCAGAGAGGCAAGCATCCCGTAGACCAGGATTTCCGGGGTGGAGACAATACTGATTGGGTCTATAATGCCCTTGCGTATTGTTTTGGTGACATTACCGCCGGCGAGTACTGCACCGGCAAACTCAAACACAATTGCAATAGCAACGGCCTGCTTGACGGTAACGGCTCCGGCGCCGACTGAGGTGCCCATGGCATTGGCCAGATCGTTTGCGCCAACGCCCCAGGTCATATACAAGCCGAAAATTACAGCCAGGATGACCATTATTGTCCCGTAAGCTGCTATGATTTCCATGGAATTCCCTTTAGTTAAAAATAAAAAATTGCGTTCGTTCAGCTTGATGAGCTGAAGGTCGAACAGTATCTTTCCGTCGGCTGGATCAGCTGAGCCCGCCGTCGACCTATTTGGACAAGAACAGGAGCAGGCGGTCGGACATGTTTTCCGCCTGATTGGATATGTCCCCCAGAAGTTCTATAATCTGATACCAGAAGATGACGGAAACCGGGTTCAGTGTATCCTCAATGGTGAAAAGTTTTCGTTTGATTCTATGGAGGATATTATCGATGTTATGTTCCCCTTTTCTAACCCGGGCAATCATATTGATGACCTTGTCATATTCCCTGCCGCCGAAACCGACCTGCACCAGCTCGTCAAGCTCTTCGATCATGAGCTTTGCCTCGGAACTGATCTCCATGGTAGCTTCAAGCAGCTCGTCAAGCAGCTCCTTGATTTCCTCCGGAACCAGCATGACCCGGCTGGTGAGAATCTGGCTGATCTTTTCCGCATTATCAGCCAGGGCATCCTGATCACGCAACAGGGTCAGCAGGTCCCGGCGATCCACCGGCAGAAAAAGTGTTTTGGGCATATGCAGCCGAAAGTCACTTTTCAGTTTATCCGCCTCGGTTTCAACTTGACCTATCTGGTCGGCAAATTCGGCAACCTGCTCCTGCTTGTTGCGATAAAGTGCATCAAAGAGAGGGGGAAGCAGACAGACACAGGAAAAGACCTTTCGCATATGCTCCTGAATCGGTTTGAACGGCGATTTTCTCAAGAGTCCGGACAGCGGACTTGTTGACTTTATGGCCATGGTTGAAAAACCTCCTGTTGCTCGTGGTCCCTGGTTTGTATTTGAAAAGATACCATTTTTGTAACTATTCAGGTAGGGGCAGAGAACTAGCCCAACCACCACCACCCATTTTTATCCTTGGTTGTGCCCGCAGGGCATGTTGCTTTCCCTTAATTTCAGGTTGCTCTATACTTGATTTGGATTGTGCTTTATACAAAAAAAACAGGTCAAACACTACCTAATCGAATTGATCCATTTCACCAATAATATTTATGAGAGGTTCGGCCGGATAGGAAATGGGTATTATACGATTGTCGATTTCAACAAACAGGCTCGGCCCCTCCGGGCGTCCGCTGTAAACGATATGGTGATTTTTAATCTCGCCGACATCGCACCAGACACTGCCCGATGAATGAAGAGGAGTGTGACCGACGATAAACGGTGTACGTTTGGGCAGGTTCAGACTTTTGCGGAAACGCTTGACGTCGGCCTTGCCGTATCCGGCAAAATAATTGGAACGTTTCAGGCGGCTGTTGGTGATATCCTGGGCTGTTTCCGGAAAAGATCGTATATTTATCAGCTTTGACCGGCTTGTTTTTTTTCTGGGCGGCCCCGCATGACAGGCGACAAAGTCATCGGATTTTATAACCAGGGGGAGCAGGTCATAAAATCTTTCCATTGCGGAAACATATTCATTGCCGCGAAGCTCGACAAGACGCCTCCGCAGCAGGCTTCCCTGGCATATGCCGTTTTTGCATATACCCGGGTCGAAGCTGTCATGGTTCCCCCGCAGGTAAAAAACATTGGCCGGAAACCGTTTTTTCAGACTCAGGATAAGGTCCATTATCAAAATAGAGCTCTCCATCTGTTCCATTTGGTCGGGGAGTTCGGAATGAACCGCATCACCAAGGATAATCAGACAGGCGCTTTCACTTTCGATACCGTCAAGAAACTTGTTCTCACTGAGGATTTTGAGCAGGTTGTTGACCTGTCCGTGCAGGTCGCCGACAATGATCGGCGCAATGTTCTCCGGCAGTTCAACCAGGCCCCCGGGATATCCTGAGTCATCTTTTGGTCGATAGGGTTCTTGCTGGAGAATATCGTTGACCGACTGTAACAGATCCAGGGCCGTGTCTTTGGGGAGCACTGTTATGGGGCCGCCATACAGCAGGCGGATCTGTCTGAGTGCTTCATGGCGTCTGGTTGTAATGCGCTCTTGTCGATCACGGTCTACAATGCGGATGATTTCAACCCGTCTCCGGTCATCCAGAGGCGTTATAATGAGATCCCCCCGCTCGTTGGTGATGCTGACATGGCGTTTAGCGACACTTTTCTGGAAGTTGAAAAGGTTTTTATATTCTTTATTGGCCCGACCGATCATGACTGTATCCCCGACACTGATTCGGGCAAAGCCGCAGAGGTTGGATCCGTAGGTGGAGGGCGCGGTGATCAGCCAGTTCTTCCGAAGATGTTTTTTACGAATGCCAAAAGGGATCTCCGGATAAAAGCGGAGGCGTTGTTTGCCCAGTTTCAGCTCCAGTGGCTTGCCGTCATAGGCAACCCGGCTTTCTTTTTTTATCTGCTGCCACTGGTTGGACGGGGTAAGCCAGTTAATGGGGTATCGGCGCAGAAGGAGCCACTTCCAGCCGGCAACCGTGGCCAGACTCGGTTTAGGACGTGATTCCGGAGAAAGCCATTGCGGGATGCCCGGATCGTTTTTTTCCACAATACACATGGGGGGCTGATCCAGGCTTTTTCTGACATAGACCTGCATTTTCTTCCGGTGCAGGTAGAGGGCAATTTTCTGGTAGACGGCCAGTTGTCGTTCAACAATCTCCAGGGTGAGGTCTTTGTCCACCGGAAAATAGCCTTCACTGTGACGGGTCTGTCTTTGTTTAAAAATGGTTTTTGCCGAAGGCAGCAGAAACTCGAAGACATAACGGTTGCGCCAGTCGGTCTGGAATATGTGGCGGCTTTCCGGCGGGATCTGAATTCGTTCCGGTTCAAGCTGCAGAGGCTCGGGTGCTTCGAGCCACTCTTTGTCAAACACGGTCAATCCTTCCGCACAGCCTTTAAAGGGGAAGCCGAGATGTACTTCCCGGGGGCGATAGGTCAGGGAACGATCTTTCCACCAGCCCCTGCGGGACAGATCCAGGTAGCCCTCGTTGGGCCACCCGTGAATTTTATTGATATAATGGGTCTTGCCGGCTCCCGGAGGCCCGGTGACCACCAACTGGATAAAGGTCAGCCCGGCCGGCAGCTGCACTCCGCGAACCTCCTGGAGCGAGGGGATGGGCTTAAGTTTTTTCTTTAACGGGTCAAGCATATATGCTGTGATTTGGGAAAAGCTGAGCTTTGGTAACCGGTTACAATTTGGATGTAATGCCGGGGGCATGACATCCCGGTGAACGGTTACGAGCTTTGTATGTAGTCGGTTTTTAGTTTTTTTGGCTGACGACGGATTGTTTTGTTGAAATTTCGTAACTGTTCAGGAGGACCCCACGGAGTCTACGCTCGAAGTCTGCGCTTATCTACCTCTCTGCACGGTCAGGCCTGATTCACATAGGAATCACTATAGTTCACAGGCCTGACTGCACAGATATGGCGCACTCCTAAACAGTTACAGGTGGTGGTTGGGCTACTTCTCTGCCCCTGCCTGAATAGTTACGAAATTTCCAAATTGGAATATTCAATTTACCGCATCTTTCAGGCGTTGTCGTCTGCTTTTTGCGTCAGGGATGATGAAAAAAGAAATTAATATAATATTAATTGGTTATATGTTTGCCTCCTTTGGGCTCTTGACATGAAAAATGTCAATTGGTATGAAGAGGAGTACACAGGTTCTCTGGTTTTTTGGCAAATATGTGCGGTGTTCCGATGCGGAACCTCCATGTTCTTTTTGTAACTGTTCCGGAGCGCCCGTCGCTGCACGGTCAGGCATTGACACTGGAGTTGCTTTAGTTCAGAGGCCTGCCCGAGTCGATATGACGCATTCCTGAACAGTTACCTTATTTTTACTGCATAGCATTCAATGAAATATTTTTTTCAAGGCCTTCTGATAGCCCTTTGTTCACTGGTTTTCCTGCATCCGGTCCAGGCGGCCGAAGATGATGTGCTGACCACCATTGATCAGGCCGTTAAACAATACAAAACAGGTGACTTTGCCGGTGCCGCGTCCAATCTGGATTATGCTGCCCAGCTGGTTCGACAGAAAAAGAGTGAAAAGATGAAGGACCTGCTGCCTGAGCCGCTTATCGGATGGCAGGCGGGTGAGGCCAGCTCTCAGGCCATGGGTACGGCTGTCTTCGGCGGCGGGGTAACGGTGGGCCGGGAGTATACCAAGGGGGCCTCTTCGATCAATGTTGAAATTATTTCCGATTCCCCGGTCCTGCAGTCGGTGTTGATGATGCTCAATAATCCAATGTTTGCCGGTGCCGGTGGCGGTAATCTGAAAACAATCAAGGGGCAACGGGCCATCATTAAGTACAATGCAACCAAGCGCAGTGGCGATATCAATATTGTTGTAGCCGGTCGTTTCATGGTGACCATTAAAGGAAGCGAGGTGGAACAGGCTGATCTTGTCGCCTATGCTGAGGCCATTGATTATGAGGCGCTGACCAAGTATTGATGGTAAGTGGCGAGGCCCGCGCGGTGCAATAAGGAAAAGAGGTAACTCTTCAGATGGGTGCACGATTTATGCAATACCACAGATCGTAACTATTCAAGAGTGCCTTCGGAGTCTGCGCCCCGCTTACCTGCACAGGTAGTAAAGACGCCGAACTCGAGGGGCCCGTGCCAACGTGCACTCCTCGGTATAATGAAAACGTATAGTTACATGGTCTGTGATCAATTTTAAAAAGTTCTCCCGGGGAGTGCCGACGAGGTTTTTCCTGTGCGAGATGAACCCCCTGTTACTCTTTGGTAAAGAATTGGCCTTCTTCCTGTAACAGGGGGATTTTTTTTAGGAATCAGGAGGCATGCATGGGAAAGGAAAAGGCTGACGCCGTACAGCAGTATAACCGCCCGGTCACGGATGAGGCCATTTTCAAGGGAAGCAAAGAGATCGTGGTTAAATTCATTGAGGCCGGTCGCCTGACCCCGGCCAATTTTGAGGAAACCTTTGAGCAGGTCTATTCAACCGTGAAGCGGACCGTGCGTTCTGCCGCTAATGACTGATTATACCTTGGATCCTGCTCTGAACCGGGTTCCGGAGCCCTGTCGGCATATCCATATTATGGGTATCTGCGGGACCGGCATGGCCGCCCTTGCCGGAATGCTGAAGGAACAGGGCTTCCAGGTGACCGGTTCGGATGAAAATGTCTACCCGCCGATGTCGGATTTTCTCGAACAGATGGGCATCGATGTTATGGCGGGATATGGCCCGCAAAATCTTGTTCCCGTACCCGACCTTGTGGTGGTTGGAAACGTGATCAGGGCCGTGAACCCCGAGGCAGTTACCCTGGCGGAACAAGGCATACCCTATGTTTCCATGCCCCAGGCTCTGGGCCGTTTTTTTCTTGCCCGCTGCCTGCCGCTGGTCGTAACCGGTACCCATGGCAAAACCACTACCTCCTCATTACTGGCGACCGCTCTGTATCGGGCCGGGGACTCGCCGGGATTTATGATCGGCGGCATTGTCGAGGCCTTCGGTACCAACTACCGGATAGGCAAAGGCAGTCATTTTGTGGTCGAGGGGGATGAATATGACACCGCTTTTTTCAACAAGGTGTCCAAGTTTCTTCATTACAGGCCGCACCACGCCATTGTTACCTCCATAGAGTTCGATCATGCTGATATTTTCCCTGATCTCCAGGCGATCAAGGCCTCGTTTGCCGAATTCGTTACCCTGATTCCGGCCGGTGGTTCGTTGACTGCCTGCATGGATGACCCGGTGGTTGCGGAAATTGCGGGCCGGGCATCCTGTCCGGTGTTATCCTACGGTATTGGTGCCGATAACATGTACCGGATAGCTGATCTCCAGGTCGAGGGCTTGACCTCCCGTTTTTCCGTGTACAAACACGAGCGGAAGTTAGGTGAATTCAGCCTGCCGCTGCCCGGTCTCCATAACGGACTCAACGGAACTGCGGTTGTGGCTCTGATGGATCATCTCGGCTTTTGTGTTGAAGACATACAAAACGGACTTGCCACCTTTGAGGGGGTCAAACGACGCCAGCAGATCCGTGGCGAGATAAACGGCATCACCGTGATCGATGACTTTGCCCACCATCCCACTGCTGTTCGTGAGACTGTCCGTGCCCTGCGTCTTGCCTGGCCTAAGCGGCGGTTGATCATCGTGTTTGAGCCCCGGACCAACTCCAGTCGCAGGGCAGTCTTCCAGGATCGTTATGCCGACTCCTTTGACGGCAGTGACCTGGTGGTTGTTCGTGAACATGTTCCTCTGCCTGATATTCCGGCTTCCGAGCAGTTTTCCTCCGTCCGTCTGGTGCAGGACCTCGTCCGTCGGCACATTGATGGCCATTACTTTCCTGATACCGAAACCATCCTTGATTTTCTTGTCGATCGAGCTCAATCGGGAGACATCATAGCCATCCTCTCCAACGGCGGCTTTGACGATATTCACGAACGGTTGTTGTCCCGGCTTGGGTGATCTGCCTGATCTTTAATGAAAAATTTCCTGTTTCAGCTCAATTCAGGTTGACAGTTTAAGGGGTTAAGATGTATAAAATCTGAATGGTCATTCATCGGCAACCGGGAAGATCCGACTTTGCCGGCATGAATCTCTTCGGAACGATACAGCAAATCGCCTGTTTCCCGGGTTTAAAACGTCAGCCTGAATTCGTGATCTGCAGGGCAATTTCCGGGTGCAGGGCAATAAACGCGGTAAAAGATGATACATTCGTCTGCCTGCAACACGGTATACGGTTGATATAAACGTTTTCCGTTACGGATTCAGGTTTCAATGCTCATCATGTCCACGCAGGTTTTTCCTGCCGTATTCCACAACAAGGAGCTGGTTTATGAAAATTGCGGTTATGAAAGAAACCCATGAGGGAGAAACACGGGTTCCCCTGATACCGCCGACTGCAGAAAAACTGGTTAAGCTTGGTGCCGAGCTGGAGATTGAGAGTGGTCTCGGTCTTGCCTGCCGCTATCAGGACTCTGCCTATACCGAGGTCGGTGCAAAGATCGGAACGTCCCGTGAAGAGATGTTGAAAACAGCGGACATCGTCTTGCGGTTGCGAAAACCGCCGATTGAGGAAATCGAGCTCATGCGCAGGGGATGTATCCACGTCAGTTATCTGGATCCATTCAACGAGGTTGAACTGGTCGATAAGATGACCGAAAGCGGCATCAGTACCATCAGCCTGGAGATGATTCCGCGGACAACCGTTGCCCAGAAGATGGATGTGCTCAGTTCGCAGGCCAACCTCGGCGGTTACGCCTCGGTGATCATCGGGGCCGATCAGCTGGATAAGGTCCTGCCGATGATGACCACTCCCGCCGGCACGATCAAGCCTTCCCGGGTCTTTATTATCGGGGTCGGCGTGGCCGGGCTGCAGGCCATTGCAACTGCCCGCAGACTTGGTGCCCGGGTCGAGGCCTTTGATACCCGGCCGGTGGTCGAGGAACAGGTCAAATCGCTGGGAGCAAAATTTGTCAAGGTCGATCTCGGTGAGACCGGACAGACCAAGGACGGCTATGCCAAGGCGCTGACCCCGGAGCAGATGCAGATGCAGAAAGAGGGGATGGCCAGGGCCTGTGCCCAGTCGGATATCGTCATTACTACGGCCCAGCTGTTCGGTCGCCCCGCTCCGCGGATCATTGATCGGCCGATGATCGCCGGTATGGCTCCGGGCAGTGTTATTATTGATATGGCGGTTGAAAGCGGAGGGAATGTTGAAGGGTCCGAGCTTGACAAGATTGTCGAAATCGAAGGGGTAAAGGTCGTTGGTCTGGGCAATCTGCCCGGCCGGGTCGCCATTACCGCCAGCCAGATGTACTCGTCCAACCTGGGCAATTTCATAGATCACTTCTGGAATAAAGAGGCAAAGAAATTCAACCTTGATCTTGAGGATGAAATCATACAGGGCGCATTGATTACCCATAACGGCGCTCTGTTCAGCGAGATGTATAAGAGCATCATGAAAAAGTGAGGAATTAAATGGACGCGGTATATTTAACATTTGTCTTTGTACTGGCAATTTTTCTCGGCTTTGAGCTGATTTCCAAGGTGCCCTCAACCCTGCATACTCCGCTCATGTCCGGGTCCAATGCCATTTCCGGTATTACCTTGATCGGTGCCCTGGCCTCTCTGAAATCCGAACATCTCGGATTTGCCATTTTTTTGAGTACCCTGGCCGTTGTTTTTGCCACCATCAACGTGGTCGGCGGTTATGCGGTGACCAATAGAATGCTGGAGATGTTCAAGAAAAAAGATGAGGGAGGCAAGAAATGAGTCTGGTCAATATCAACTTTGTGTACGTCATTTCGGCGGCACTTTTCATCTTCGGCCTGAAGATGCTCAGCTCCCCGGCCACCGCCCGACGGGGGAATCTGCTTTCCGCTCTGGGTATGCTGCTGGCCATTGTTGTCACCCTGCTGGCCAGTGGTCTTTCCTATGGCTGGATTTTTCTCGGTATGGCCATCGGCACCGGTATCGGTCTGTTTGCGGCCTTGAAGGTCGAGATGACCGAGATGCCTGAAATGGTAGCTCTCTTTAACGGTTTTGGCGGTATCTCCAGTCTGCTGCTTGCCTGGGGCGAATATCACCAGAAACCGGAGATGTCCGTCTTCATTGCCATTGTTGCCTTTCTGTCCGCCTTTATCGGTGGGGTGACCTTTACCGGTTCCATGGTCGCCTTTGGGAAACTCAGCGGCAAGATCAGTCAGAAGGCGGTGGTCTTCAAGGGACAGCATCTGATCAATGCGGCCATTCTGATAGTTGCCGTTGGGGCGGCGGCCCTGTTCAGTCTGAATCCGGCCTCGGGCTGGGGCTATATCTTTTTTATGCTCATCGTTCTGGTCGCCCTTGGTTTTGGCGTGACCTCGACGCTGCCCATCGGCGGAGCCGATATGCCGGTGGTTATTTCGCTGCTGAACAGTTATTCCGGTCTGGCTGCATGTGCCGCCGGCTTTGTTATTTCAAATAACATCCTTATCGTTGCCGGTGCTCTGGTCGGCGCTTCGGGTATGATTCTGACCAACATCATGTGCAAGGCCATGAACCGGTCGCTGGCCAACGTCCTCTTTTCCGGTTTCGGGTCCACGGTCCAGGCCGAAGGCGGGGATGGCCCTCAGGGCGAGATACGTCCGGCGACGGCGGAGGATGTGTACTACATTCTTGAGGCGGCTGATTCGGTTGCCTTTGTTCCCGGCTATGGCCTTGCCGTTGCCCAGGCCCAGCATGTTACCCGTGAACTTGGCGATCTGCTGGAGGCAAACGGCACTGAAGTGTTGTATGCCATTCACCCGGTGGCCGGCCGAATGCCCGGTCATATGAATGTGTTGCTGGCCGAGGCCAATGTGCCCTATGATCAGCTGGTGGAAATGGACGAAATCAACCCCCGAATGGATTCGGTGGATGTCTGTGTGGTTATCGGGGCCAATGATGTCGTCAATCCGGCCGCCATTGACGATGAATCCAGCCCGATCTACGGGATGCCGATTATTGAAACCTTTAACGCCAAAACGGTTATCGTACTCAAGCGTTCCATGAACCCCGGATTTGCAGGCATTCAGAATGCCCTGTTCTTCCGGCCCAATACCAGGATGTATTTTGGTGATGCCAAGGCCTCGATTCAGGCATTGGTCGCAGAGTTCAAGGGAGGCGACTAAAAGGGGTTGGACCGGGACATTGGCTCGGGAAGAGCTGTGGAGCGCAATCTGAGCCAGTGTCCGTTACCGTTGTAGATTCAGAGCATTAAGGAACAGGCTATGCAGAATAAAAAAAATCTTTCCCCTTGGTGGCTTGTCGCCGTTTTTGTCTGGTACGTGATTAATATCCGGGTGGAAGCGGGAATAGCGACTGTGTTTGAACGAGCCATTGATGGGCTTGTCGGTGGAGTACTTCTTCTTGTTGTCTTGTACTACGCGGCCAGATTCTTTGATTTATTAGAGGTAAAGGATAAGAGCTGACGACCGGGTAGCGCAACCCTTGCCTGACGAACAAGGAATAGAACTTAAATAACCTGAACATCTCGCATCTCATCTTCAGGCCATCTTTGATCGCTCTGCAATCACGAAATCCTCATCGTAGTCCTGCTACGTCTGCGGTTTCGGAGTCTGCGCTTACCTGTTCAATCAGATCGATCAAACCTGACCTAAGGGTTCGCTCAACAATAACTTCGCATTCTGAGGCGCACTTTGAACATTTAGAAAAGCGATCTTCAATTATGCAATCCTCGACGTAGCCCTGCTACGCCTGCGGTTGCATGCAATCAGATCACTTCTCTAAATG
>DRKH01000362.1 GCA_011051825.1 Desulfobulbus sp. | reverse complement strand
GCTTATCTACCTCTCTGCACGGTCAGGCCTGATTCACATAGGAATCACTATAGTTCACAGGCCTGACTGCACAGATATGGAGCACTCCTGAACAGTTACAGGTGGTGGTTGGGCTAGTTCTCTGCCCCTACCTGAATAGTTACGTTGTGCCTTGAAAAGGGAAAGATGGACTGGATGCTCCGCCAATCGGTTTTGTCCCGAAAAAACGGATGGTCTATTTTTCCCCTATCTCTCTGAAAAGTCAATGTCTTTTCGGGATAATTCGTGAAGGTGGCTAAAGGGTTGCGGTGCAGGGGAAAACCGTCTTTTTTGTTGCATCCGTGGCTGGTGGCGGATCGAGAGTACTGTTTCCTGTCTGTCGCCATTTTTTTCAATGACCGGGAGGTGAAGATCGATCTGCCCGGCGTAACCCGTGAACATCTTCGAGCTGTATTTGACACTTTTTTCCTTTTGCCCCACTTTTTTCCCCGCTTTGATTGTTCGATGCATTTTGCATTTATGGCAGCTATTTTTTATTTCCTTTTATAACAATATGTTATTTTTTTTATTCCGGAAGAGGTGTTTTTTTTATCTGCCTGCTGTCTCCGGTTTGCGGGTTCCCGGTTGTGGTGTGGCAACGGTTTGCACTACCATATATAGTGTATGTTTTTCAGGGCCTATGCCTCCAACTTCTTGATTTTCTGTTTCTTTTTTCTTGACTCCGAAGGTGACTTGAGCTACAACAAAAGTTAAGTGGTGCAAAGTGGTTTAAAGTGGTTGTAAAAGTTTTATTCTTCTTTTTCTCATTGGTGACACGTTGAAACAGCAGGTCTCGTCGCTGCGATTTCGCAGTCGATCGGAACATACCCTGGATGCCAAGGGGAGGCTCAACATACCGAGTCGCTTTCGTGACGTGTTGCGCGAGGAATATTCCGAGACCGTGGTGGTAACGAACTGGCATAAAAGTTTAAAGGCCTTTCCCGTTGCCGTCTGGGAAGAGCTTGAAGAAAAACTCCAGAATGGCGGACGGATGCAGCCCGGCATGGGCGATTTTGTCCGTTACGTTATTTCCGGTGTGACGGTATGTTCTCTGGATAAACAGAATCGCATTCTGCTGCCCGCCTCCCTTCGTAATGAGTTCAACATCGGTACGGAAGTCGTGTTGAACGGGATGCTGGATCACTTTGAGATTTGGGACAAGGCGGCCTGGCAGCTGGAGAGCCGGCGTACACGGGAACGGTTCGCCGATTTCGAGCCCGGATTGTCATCACTGGGTATTTTGTAGCTGATTATGGGCCCCAATGCGGCGCAACTGCATGTTCCGGTCATGGTCGGCGCGGTACTTGACTGTCTGCAGCCTAAATCCGGCGGCGTGTATGTGGATGGAACCCTCGGCCTTGGCGGTCATGGTCAGGCTATCCTGGAAAAATCTGCGCCGTCGGGCCGGCTGGTAGGATTTGAGTGGGACCGTGAAGCGGCAGCATATGCTGCTGATCGTCTGGCCGGGTTTACAGAACGCGTCCGGATTATCCGGGCATCCTATGCCGACCTGCTTGTGGAACTGGAAAAAGCAGGGATTGCAGGTGTTGACGGTCTGCTGGTCGACCTTGGCGTGTCGTCGCTTCAATTTGACCGGGGAGCCCGGGGATTCAGTTTCCAGGTGGATGCGCCTCTGGATATGCGGATGAATCAGGACCTGCAGGTCACTGCCGCCGATATTGTCGCCGGCAGCAATGAAGAAGAGCTTGCCGATATTCTCTACCATTACGGTGAGGAACGTCAGGCCCGGCGTATTGCCCGTTTTATCTGTGAAGCAAGGGCCGTGGAACCGATACGGACAACGTTTCAGCTTGCCCGGCTGGTAAAAAAAGCAGTGCCCCGGCGGTTTCATCCGGACAAAATCCATGTGGCAACCAGAACGTTTCAGGCCCTGCGCATCGCCGTTAACCGGGAACTGGACAATCTGGTCCGGCTGCTGGAAGATGGGCCGAAAGTTCTGAATCCGGGTGGACGGTTTTGTGTGATTACCTTTCATTCGCTGGAAGACAGAATCGTCAAGCAGGCGTTTAGGAAGAACAGTAATCTCAAGCTGTTGACCAAAAAGCCGGTTGAGCCTGATGCCGATGAAACAGCGTCCAATCCACGGGCAAGAAGCGCCCGCCTGCGCGGGGTCGTCAAAATAGAGTTGGAAGATAGTGCCTGCGGTGGGGAACCGCAGGCCGGGAAGAACCCAGGGAAGAGGAGAGAGCAATGATAGTGAATGCACAGGTCAGGCCGTACCGCTGCCAAACCAGGACAGCGGGAATACGTCAGCGAGTGGCTGCCAATCACTCCAGTGAAATGTCGATGCCGTTGCGACGGGCTGTTATTGTTGTGCTCTGTGTTGCATTTTTTCTGGTGGTGGCCGGCGGTCAGTTTATGCACTGGAGAATAATGAAAGGTGCTCAGGTCGTCGAGCAGCTGCAGAGTGTTTCATCGGATCTTGCCGCTGAAAATATGAGCCTGCTGGCCCAGCGGGCCCGGCTGATGTCCCCCGAGCACATTGAGGCCGTGGCTGCGGTACGACTTGATCTCCATGAACCGGGCAAAGGCCAGGTTCATCGTCTGTAGTCCGGGACATGTATACTATTGCGGTCAGAAAACAGAAGCGCAGGAAGCGCCGTCTGTTTGTGGCCGGAGTGATCATGGTTTTGCTGGCAGCGGCTGGCGGAGTTCTGTATCGATTACCCGTCACCCTCCAGGATATCAGCAGGATTATTCAGCTTGCTGCCGGCAAATTTTATTCTTCTCCAGCGGACACCATGTCCGCTGGAGATGTTTTGAGGGGGACGGTTTATGACCGTAATTTTAAGGAACTTTCCGTTTCTTATCAGCTGTTTTCCCTTTATGTGCATCCTGCGAAGATCAACAACCATAAGGTTGCCGCCGAAAAACTGGCGGCAATTATCGGTATTGAAAAAGGGGTGATAGAGACACGGCTCAAGCAGTCCCGGCGAGTTGTGGAACTGGCTGATGATCTTGATGCGGATCAGGCCGGGGCCATAGAGGCTCTTCACCTGGAGGGGGCCTATTGCACAAGCTGTGAAAAACGTTATTACCCCGAGCATGCGGCAGCTCCGCATATTCTCGGCTATACGGTTGACGGTGTGGGGCTTTCCGGAGTGGAGAGAAAATATGATATCCTCCTGCAGCCTGGAGAGTATCAACCCGTTGACGCACCTGATGTGGACTTTAAAGGCAACACCGTTATCGGGCAGAAGAGAACGGATCTGATTCTGACCCTGGATATTGAACTCCAGAAGGCTGTAGATAAACAGTTGAACCGGCTGTTGCGTGAGCAGGGTGCCGCCGTCGGAATGGGGCTGTTGTTGGAACCCGCATCCGGGCGTATTCTGGCCTTTTCCAATCAGCCCTCTTTTGATCCCAATTATTTTTGGAAATCCGAAGGGCTCGCCCGCCAAAACGGCCTGTATAGTCCACGGTTTGATCCGGATCTGGTCCGGCCCCTGCTGGTTCGGGCGGCGGCCAGGATAGAAGATGAGGAACAGTTTACACCGCTGTTGCCGCAGACCCTTGCGGCAACCGACTTCGGCCTCAGTGCCGGGCAATACGCAGAGGTGTTAAACCGGATAGCCTTCCTGCAGCCGGTTGCACAAAGTCTGCCTTCGGATGTGCCGTTTAAGGACGCATTGTCAGGAGGGCAACATAAAAATGTCAGTCTCATGCAGCTTGGTGTCGGGCTGGCCAGTTTGATCAACGGAGGCTGGAGAATTACCCCGACTTTTGTCGATTCGGTCTATGATCAGCAGCGTGGGCAACGGTTCAGCCTCAAGAAAGAGGCCATCGGCCGTACCCATGTCCTGACCCCGGCCATGGGTGTTGCCGTTCGCCGGGAGCTGTTGACCCATTTCGGAGGTCAAAAAGAAAAGCTGCTGGCCTTCTCCGCCGGGAGTAAACGGGTTGTGCCCACCGGTACCGTATCCAGGTACGTGCAGCAGCAGCTCTTTGTCGGCATGATTCCCAGAGAAAAGCCGACAATGCTCCTGATCATGGCCCTTGAACGAAACACGCTTGATCCGGTACCAAAAGCAAAGAAAAAGAGTTCCCTGGCATCGGTGGGAAAAACACTGTTAACCGATCTCTATAGAGAGGCTGGGCAGGAACAGGTCGCAGAGTATCCCGCCGGGAAGAACCGGGAAAACTTTGCCCGTTTCCTCATCAGCCGCCGGGTGGAATATACCCGTTTGCCGGAGAGTATTACCGGAAAGGAGGCCGATATGCCGGAACTGGTGGGCATGAGCCTGAGGAAGGGGCTGCAGCAGTTGAGTCGCTATAATCTTCGGATTACCATCAGAGGCAGCGGCCGGATTGTCTCGCAATCACCGCCGGCCGGTGAGCGGTTAGGTACTGTTGAGCGTTGTCAGCTCATTCTGGAATCGGAGATTTGAGCGCCCTATGCAGCTGAAGGATCTTGAAACAATACTTGGTGTTGCCGGGCAAGGGAACGCCGGGGCTACAGCACCGGTGTCGGCGATTGTGTCGGATTCGCGCCGGGTTGTCCCGGGTTCGGTCTTTGTAGCGGTGCAGGGAACAGCAGTTGACGGCCATGATTTTATCTCCGGGGCCATGGACAGGGGATGTCTGGCCGTGGTCGCCGAACGTTGTCCAGGCACGGCTTCTGCGTCAATTCCCTGTTTTCAGGTCCGGGACAGTCATGACGCTCTTGGCCTGCTGGCTGCCGCCTGGAACGGGCACCCCGGCCATAATCTGAAGCTTATCGGATTGACCGGAACCAACGGGAAAACCACGACCTCCTGGTTGATTGAACGGATTCTCCGGCAGGCCGGTTTTCGAACCGGGGTTATCGGAACCGTGAATTATCGCTACCAGGACATGGCGGGAAATACGGTCGTTCGTCCCGCGCCCCTGACCACTCCCGGACCTGAGCAGCTGCAGGCCCTGCTTCGGGAAATGGCGGATGCGGGCGTGAGTCATGTCCTCATTGAGGCCTCTTCCCATGCCCTGGATCAGAAGCGGCTGGCTGGAATCCGGTTTGACGTGGCCCTGTTTACCAACTTGACCAGGGACCATCTGGATTACCATCAGACCATGGAGGCATACTTTGCGGCCAAGAAGCTGCTCTTTACAGACTATTTGAAAGATTCCGGAACGGCTGTGATTGTGGTTGATACTGAAAACGAGGACGGCAAGTACGGCAACAGGCTTGTCGGTGAGCTTGCCGGAAAAGATATTGTTACGGTCGGCTTTGCAGAGGACTGCACCATCAGGTGTGCGCATTTGAGCCAGGATATCAGCGGCAGTTCCTGTGAGCTTTCCATGGGCGGCAAGCCGCAGGAGATTACTTCGAATCTGACCGGAACCCATAACGTGTTGAACATGCTGGCAGCCGCGGGCGTGGCCAGGGCTTTACGGATTTCCGGGCAACAGATCAGGGCAGGGCTGGCCGCTGTCGATCGGGTACCGGGCAGACTGGAGCGGGTGTCCCTTGCCGGCATTTCCCCGGGGCAAACGGCAGCTGTTTTTGTTGACTATGCCCATACACCGGATGGATTGGAAAATGTACTGGCCACCATGAAGGCCATGACGGCCGGGCGGCTTATCTGTGTGGTCGGCTGCGGTGGCGATCGAGACACGGGTAAACGGCAGCTCATGGGTGAAATCGCCGGTCGTTTTTCAGATGTGGTCATTCTCTCATCGGATAATCCAAGAAGTGAGGAGCCAATGGCAATTATTGCAGAGCTTGAACGGGGTATAGAGCGGACCGGCAGCAATAAAAAAGATCCGGCCGGATTGCTCTCTCTGCCGTCCGATCAACACGGTTATCTGGTGGAGCCGGATCGACGCAGGGCCATTCATCTTGGTTGCAGCATTGCCCGGCCGGGTGACGTGGTGGTCATTGCCGGCAAGGGCCATGAGCAGTATCAGATAATCGGTCGAGAGAAAAAATTCTTTGATGATCGGCTTGAGGCAAAGAATGGTCTGGCCGCCTGGACAATTCCTCATCTGCTTGCGGCAACCGGCGGCAGGCTGGTCGGAAAAAACACCCGAAAATTGCTGGCGGATATCTCCACCGACACGAGAACGGTTAAGACAGGGGACGTCTTTGTTGCCCTGGTCGGTGAGAGTTTTGACGGCCATGATTTTCTTGAGACCGCTGTTGAACGCGGGGCCGGGGCATTGATTGTTGAACGGGAATTTCCCGGCCCGGGAGAGAGCCTTCCGGTCGTCGTGGTTGAGGATACCCTGCAGGCTCTGGGTGATCTGGCCTCGTACCGGCGCCGGATACTTGGAGAGGATGTCAAGGTCGTGGCCATTACCGGCAGTTCCGGAAAGACCACGGTCAAGGAGATGGCGGCGGCTGTTTTTACGCAGTATTATTCTCATTTGCAATCAGCACCGGAGCCGGTGTTGAAGACCCAGGGCAACTTTAACAACCTGATCGGGCTGCCCCTTTCCCTGCTGCCGCTGTCGGCGGAACACAGGGTCGCGGTTCTGGAAATGGGTATGAACCGATCCGGTGAGATCGCCCGCCTGACCGAGATTGCCGACCCCGATATCGCCTGTATCAATAACATCCAGTCCGCCCACTTGGAGGAACTGGTTGATATCCACGGGGTTGCCCGGGCAAAGGGAGAGCTGTTTGCCGGTTTGCGGCCGGACGCGGTCCGGGTCATCAATTATGATGATCCGGAGGTGGTCAAACTCGCGGCCGGGTATCAGGGCCGCACCATCGGCTACGGCGTGACCGCAGCAGGCAGGCGCTATAAACCGGTGGTACGGGTGACCAGGATTACCGGTCTTGGTGCAAAGGGAACCCGGTTCACCCTCCATATCGGAGACTGGAAACAACGGCTGACGCTTGCCGTGCCCGGGACCCATAACGTGCATAATGCCGCTGCCGCCGCTGCAATCTGTACGGCCGCCGGAGTGGATGCAGAG
>DRKH01000361.1 GCA_011051825.1 Desulfobulbus sp. | reverse complement strand
TAGCCCTACCACCACCTGTAACTGTTCAGGAGTGCTCCATATCTGTGCAGTCAGGCCTGTGAACTATAGTGATTCCTATGTGAATCAGGCCTGACCGTGCAGAGAGGTAAGCGCAGACTCCGTGGGGTGCTCCTGAACAGTTACATTTTTTGTAACTTTTCCTTCTTCCGGATTTCGTCACCGTTCATGTCTTCCTTGATATGACACCAGGTTGACTACCCTATGATCAGTTACCATCCAAATTGTGAACGTTTACCGGATTTCCATGCTCCATGCCCGGTCATGGAGAAAGAATTACCTTGCCGGAGAAGACTTCGGCAGGAACAGGGTGTCAGGAACTGCGGAAAATATTCTTGACAAGTGTTGAAAACTTTCAGTAGAATGTTACGAAGGCCAAGAAAGTAACACTCGACACTGTCGTCCCGACTCCATGGATAAGTACTTGGTTGGGTAAGGATCGATGTTACCACGCTATGTACATCGAAATTGAAGGACAGGAAGCCTGTCTCTTCAGTTCGAGCAACCCAACCATCTTTAAGGAGGAAACCATGATGAAAAAAATACGGATGTTTCTTGCCGGAGCTGTCTGCTCATTGTTGTTGAGCGGACAGGCCATGGCGCATTACGGTATGATTATACCATCTGACCAAACCGTTGTTCAGGGGGAAAACAAGACGATCTCTCTGGATCTTCGTTTCTGGCATCCCATGGCCGGTATTCCCATGCCCCTGGCCAAACCGGCACATTTTGATGTTATCGCCAACGGCAAAAAGGTCGATCTGCTCAATACCCTGCAGTCAAGAATCGTCAAGGATAAACAGACCTGGACATCTGAATATAAGATCAAACGGCCGGGTCTTTATGTCTTTACCATGGAGCCGAAGCCATACTGGGAACCTGCCGAGGATAAGTTTATTATTCATTACACCAAGGTTGTTGTCACCGCCTTTGGTATGGATGAGGGATGGGATAAACCCGTTGGGCTTAAGACCGAAATCGTACCACTTTCCAAACCCTATGCAGAGTATACCGGTAATGTTTTTCAGGGCATTGTCATGATGAACGGTAAGCCGGTTCCCTATTCGGAAGTAGAGGTTGAGTACTACAATGAGGATGGTACGTTTACGCCTCCCAATGATTACTATACGACGCAGACCATCAAGGCGGATGCAAACGGTGTTTTCACCTATGCCGCCCCCCGGGCCGGCTGGTGGGGCTTTGCAGCCCTGAATGCTTCAGATACCCCCATTAAACATGACGGCGTGGACAAAGAAGTCGAACTCGGAGCCATCATCTGGGTCAACTTTGTTGATATGAAGTAAGGCAACCGCTGAAAACCCGTGGATCTCTTTGACGTAAAATTATACTCTGTGGTATACTTCTTTCATTAACATGGGGTTCAAGTGATCTGCTGCGGTTATGCAGTGATAGTGTTTTGGTAAAGGTCGGGTCGTAGCCCCTGATGTCTTCCAGGGCATAGCCGTCAAGCTAACACAAATTATCTATAATATCAGGGGTTAAGAATATCGTAGAGGCGGGCTCTACGTGACACAACCTGCTGATATGTTACTGGATTCCCCTTAGCTTGACAGCTATTCTTCCAGGGTTCATCGGATGGTCAGCGCAGGGGCTATGGCCTTTTTAAGGGATTGAACCTTTTATTTTTCCATCGGGATTGTTTGGCGGGTCACGGCTGTGAACCTGCAGGACAAAAGGAGAACCTGATTCATGGTTGAGAGCAGCACCCCGGACAAAACATGCAGAGTGGTTCTGGTGGCCCCTCTGGCGGCTCGCCGTGAGGCGCTGGCCCTCATTGGTGCCATCTGTCTGATCATCCTGCTGATGGGAGTGCGCTTTTCTCTGCTTCCCTCTGCAAAAGATTCCCGCCTGAGTATGCAGCCCTATCAGATGAGCGATATTTACCTGAAAAGTCAGGCGCCTGTACTTTATCGTTCACTGCTGGGGGTTGTGGGAGATATCCTCGACCTGCGGGAGGAAACCGGTGACTGGCCAGATGTTGGCCAGCTCAAGAAAGAAGCTCTGCCTCCTTTTGCGACCGCTTTCCTCCCCACGGCCTTGCGGGGCTATGTCTGGGAGCGGCATGGTGGTAAGGGCTGGGTCGACTATTACGGCATCAACAGTGATGTCGGCAAGGCGGATAAGGAGGCGGTTGATCCTCTGGCAAACAGCTTTATTCTCCGTATTATCGATCTGAAGAGTAAAGATCATCCCCATCCCCATTTCGGCAGGCATAATGACCCGAAAATGCTGTATACGTTTCAGGTCTGGACCAATCCGCAGACTGTTGACTATCCGGCAGGCTCCCTGGTGGAGCGGGGCTGGAAATGGATAATTCGTTCAGGGGCGCTGGCCGAGGAAAAATCCACCGGTGTGCTGACGCAATAGTCCGATCCGCCGGTATCGTTCCAGGGAAAATGTTTTTTCTCTGCATCTACCTGAATAATTACAATTAGTAACTGTTCTGGAGCACCCCATCTCTGCACGGTCAGGCCTGATTCACATAGGAATCACTATAGTTCACAGGCCTGACTGCACAGATATGGAGCACTCCTAAACAGTTACAGGTGGTGGTTGGGCTAGTTCTCTGCCCCTACCTGAATAGTTACTATCCGAAAATCGCCGGGGAAGACATGGCTGCCCATGCCGGAGCCGGAGGTTTTCATGGTTCGAAGCCTATGCTCTCTGTTGTGGCGGGCCAATTTGGTCCAGTCATGCTGGTTTATCAATCTTGAAACAAGTATCTTGAAACAAGAATCCATTATCCTTCCTGTGTTAATAAATCCGAACCAGCCTTACAGCGGCTGCGGCTGAAAAATCTCTCCAGCCCCGGGAACCGGTTCTTCGGCCCGCCCCTTATCCGGCGTAG
>DRKH01000360.1 GCA_011051825.1 Desulfobulbus sp. | reverse complement strand
TAGCCCTACCACCACCTGTAACTGTTCAGGAGTGCTCCATATCTGTGCAGTCAGGCCTGTGAACTATAGTGATTCCTATGTGAATCAGGCCTGACCGTGCAGAGAGGTAAGCGTAGACTCCGTGGGGTGCTCCTGAACAGTTACTAATGATTTACAGATCATCACCGGCAAAGGGCAGGACATCTGCAATGCAGGGGGCGCCCATAAAGAGCATCAACAACCGGTCAATCCCCAGGGCAATACCCGCGGTCTCCTCCATCCGTTCCAGGTCCTGCAGAAATTTCTCCGGCATGCCGGATGATTCCCCATGATCCTGCATGCCGGCGAGCTCTGCTGTAAAACGTACCCGCTGCTCTACCGGATCCACCAGTTCTGAAAAACCGTTGGCCAGTTCAATCCCGCAGATATAGAGTTCAAAACGTTCGGCCAGATGTGGTGCATCCGCTTTTGCCCGCGCCAGCGAACCGAGTTCCACCGGATAATCATATAAAAACACCGGGGCCTGCCAACCAAGATTGGGCTCTACTTCGCCAACCAGAACTTCCTCGAAACAATCGTTGTCCAGGGCCTCACGTATGCTCATGCCGGCATATGCATCAAATGCCGCTTCCACACTTACACGTTGCCAGGGCGCGGCCAGGGAAACGGTACAGGCATCACGCTGCAGGGTGCCGTTACCGCCAAGGGCTGGGAAAGAAGCAAGGTCGGCAGCCAGGTGGCGGACGAGCTGTTCACACTCCTCCATGAGCTGCTGATACTCCCAGCCGACATGATACCATTCGAGCAGGGTAAATTCCGTTTGGTGATATTGCCCCATCTCATGGTTTCGAAAACAGTGACATATCTGAAAAATCCGCTGTGCCCCCCGGCTCAGCAGACGTTTCATACACAATTCCGGAGAAGTGTGCAGGAATCGGTTTTCACAGGAAAAGGGAATAATTTCAGACTCGGGCAACAACACGGGAAGACGGATGGGGGTATCGACTTCAATGTAGGCATTGTCCAGAAAAAAGGAACGGACTGCCTGGATAAAACGGCTGCGTTGCTTGAGTCCCTGAGGCGAAAGCATTGTTTCAATCGGCAGAGCAGGCTGTTGATCGAAACAGCTGCATAGAAGATTTTTTATCCTGCCGGCTGCCCTATTCCTTTACCCTGGTCATGTACTCACCGGTCCGGGTATCTATCTGAATTTTCACCCCTTCCTCGACAAAAGGGGGCACCTGCAGCTGGTAGCCGGTTTCAACCGTCACCGGTTTGGTATCGGTACCGGAGGTGTCCCCTTTCACCCAGGGATCGGCCCGGGTAACCGTCAGGTTGACAAAGATGGGCAGGCTGATGTCGATGGCCTTCTCGCCGAAAAAAAGAACCTGAACTTCCATGTTGTCGACGAGAAAATTAATGTTGTCGCCGATTTGCTCCCGGGTAATAAAAGTCTGTTCATAGGAGGTGGTGTCCATGAAGTGAAACTCATCCCCCTGTGAGTAGAGAAACTGCATGGTTCGCTCTTCAAGATCAGGTTTTTCAAACTTATCATTGGAGCGATAGGTCTGGGTAAACTGATTGCCCGTGATCATATTGCGCATTTTTGTACGATACAGGGCCTGCCCCTTTCCGGGCTTGGAAAAATCGAATTCGGTAATAATATACGGCTCGCCGTCGATTTGAACTTTAAGTCCTTTTCGCAGATCTGATGCAGAATACATATATTCACCTTGTACGGAAAATTCCGCAGTTCGAGTTGCAGGTTATTTTTCTATTAAGCGCAAAATAATACGCAATTCGTGTGCTTTTGGCAACAGCTACCTGAGCGTTTACTGCAATTTTACCTTTCCTTTCCTCTTTACTTGTTTTCCCTTTCCAACTCTTTTAGAATGTAATCTTCAACCTGAAACCCGATCCCCCTTACAATCATGATGGTCAAAGCCGGCATTCTTTCCGATACCCACTTAAACAGTCCCGAGCCGCTGTTCAGGCAACTGGTGGAACGCTGTTTTTCAGACTGCGAGGTCATAATACACGCCGGTGACCTGACCGATCTCAGCGTACTGGACCCTTTTGCCGGTAAAACCATCCATGCGGTCTGTGGCAACATGTGCCGCGGGACAGCCCGGACCTCGCTGGAACGCAGCAAAATTTTTCGGTTGGGTGCATTCACCATCGGTCTGACCCATGGGGCCGGACTCGGCTATGATATTGAATCCGGCCTATGGGAGCTGTTCCCGGAAGTCGACTGCATGGTGTATGGCCATACCCATCGTCCTGTCTGTCACCGCGTCGGCGGGACCCTGGTTATCAATCCCGGCAGCTTCCGGTCCACCGGCCGCTGGGGCGCTGCCGGCACCTATGCCCTTCTGGAAGCCGGAAAGACCCTGCAGGCAAGAATCCATCAGGTACCGCAACTGTGAAAACGCTCTGGACCCCCTGGCGCATGGAACATGTGCTCGGCCTGGCGGAAAAACCCGAAGGCTGCCTGTTCGAACCTCCCGGCACGCATGGCCAGGATAAACAACACCTGCTGCTCTATCGCAACCGCCGAATTGTGGTTCTGCTCAACCGGTTTCCCTATGCCAACGGACACCTGCTGGTTGCACCACGACGTCATCTGGCCGACATCACCGACTTAAACAGCAATGAAAACAGAGAACTGATGACCATGCTCTCGGACTGCTCCACGCTTCTGCGCAGACGGCTGCATCCCGACGGGCTCAACATCGGCCTGAATCTGGGCAAAGTTGCCGGAGCAGGCATTGCCGATCACCTTCACTTTCATATCGTCCCACGCTGGCAGGACGACCACAACTTCATGACCGTCTGCGCGGAAATTCGAACCATCCCCCAACATATAGAAATGACCTTTGACCTGCTGCGCCCGGACTTTAAACAACTGCTGGACAAGGAACAGAACCGATGAGTAAACCGGTAAAAATGACCCCCATGCTGCGTCAGTATCTGGAGATCAAGGAGCAGCACAGAGATACCATCCTCTTTTATCGCATGGGTGACTTTTACGAGATGTTCTTTGACGATGCGGTTACCGCTTCCAAAGTGCTCGGTATCACCCTGACCTCACGCTCCGCCAAAGACGAGGCCAATAAAGTCCCCATGTGCGGAATCCCCTTCCACGCCGTGTCCGGGTATCTCGGCAAGATGATCAAGGCGGGTTTCAGGGTCGCCATCTGTGAGCAGGTGGAAGATCCGAAAGAGGCCAGGGGTATTGTCCGCAGGGAAGTGGTCCGGGTGGTGACCCCCGGAGTGACCACCGATGACCAGATCCTCGATGAAAAGAGCAACACCTTTGTCTGCTCTCTGTGTCTTGACGGCCGCAGAAAAAAAATGGTGGCCGGGCTCGGCTTCCTTGACGTCTCCACCGGTAACTTCCTTATCAGCGAGTCAGACTGCAGCGAGGATACCTTTGACGGGATCCTTGATGATCTCACCCGTATGCAGCCGGCGGAACTCCTGATCGCCGAATGTGACCAGGAAGCTCTGCAGCCGCTCATTGACACCCTCGACACCCTGCTTGACGGCATCTGCCTCACCCTGCGCAGCGACCTCCACTTTGACCGGGAAACCGCCGCCACCACCCTGACCGAGCATTTCGGCACCACCGGCCTGGCCGGTTTCGGCTGCGATCATCTGCGGGCAGGCATCAGGGCTGGGGGAGCGCTCCTTGGCTATATCCAGGAAACGCAGAGAACCGACCTCTCCTATATCAAAAAAATCAGTCCGTTGAATAAAAGCGGCTACCTGATCATCGATGAATCGTCACGCCGCAACCTGGAACTGACCGAAACCATCATCGGCGGCAGACGGGAAGGCTCTCTGCTCTGGGTCCTCGACCTGACCTGTACCCCCATGGGCGCCCGTTTTCTCCGGCAGCAGCTGCTCTTTCCCCTCCAGGATCGAGAAAAAATCATCAACCGGCTCGGCAGCGTTGAATCCCTGCTGGCCGATCCCCGGCTGCAGGAAAATATCCGCCTGATTCTGACTGAAATATATGATATTGAACGGCTCTGCAGCCGTCTTGTTCTCGGCCAGGGCAATGCCCGCGACATGTCCAGCCTGGGCATTTCACTGGCCCGGCTGCCGGAACTCAAGCTGCTGCTGGCAGACAGCGGGCCCGGACTGTTACAGCTCCTTGGCCGGGACCTTGATCCGCTCACCGACCTGCATGAACTGATTGAACGGGCCATCCGCAACGATGCACCGGTTACCCTGCGTGAGGGCAACCTGATCAAAGAGGGCTACCACAAGGAACTAGACG
>DRKH01000359.1 GCA_011051825.1 Desulfobulbus sp. | reverse complement strand
TTACCGGAAACCCAGTGATGGATTCCTTTTTCCTCGCCGGACTACTGATGAGCGCCAGTGCGCTGCTTCCCCTGCTGCTCCAGCGTTATCATGCCCTTGCGCACACAACCGCCATGGTCCTGAGCGCGTCCGGCAGCCTGGTTGGTCTATTTGCTGCAATCATGGCCCTGTTTGCCAACCAGCCAAGCGTCTTTTCCATGCCCTGGGATACCGCCGGAATACAACTTTCTCTCAACATAGACGGACTGGCGGCTTTTTTTCTCGTACCGATTTTTGTCCTTGGTTTCACCGCAGCTCTCTATGGATATTCCTATCTGCAACATGATCTTCGCAAAATCCATCGAATTACTTTTCACTGGTTTTTCTTTAATATTCTGATGCTTTCCATGGCCGCCGTGGTCACCTCCGGCAACGGCATGCAGTTTCTTATCGCCTGGGAGGGCATGTCGATTTCCTCATTCTTCCTCGTCTGCTACAATTATAATGATGAGGAGGTCTGCCGAAACGGCTGGCAGTATTTTATCGCCACTCACATAGGGGTAGCTTTTCTCTTCTGCTTTTTTCTGACGGCAGCCCATCAAACCGGAAGCCTGAATTTCACAAGCTTCAGTGCCCTGCAATCACTGTCCCCCGCCATGACCGCGGTTATGTTCTGCCTTATTCTGGTCGGCTTCGGCTCTAAAGCAGGCCTTTTTCCCATGCATGTCTGGCTGCCGGGCGCCCATCCCTCGGCCCCGAGCCATGTTTCAGCCCTGATGTCCGGAGTTATGATCAAAACCGCAGTCTATGGTTTTCTGCGAATGGTGACATTCCTGCCGCAATTACCGCAATGGTGCGTGATTGTCCTGCTGGTCGTAAGCCTTGTCGGTACCCTTTTCGGAATCACCATGGCTGTCTCGCAAAGCGATATAAAACGATCGCTTGCCTATTCAACTGTTGAAAATATAAATCTCATCTTTGTCGGTATAGGGCTCTGGCTTTTAGGGAGTAATGCCGGCTGGTCGATTATGGCGGGTATAGCGCTTACCGGAGCCTTATTGCATGTCTGGAACCACGCCATGTTCAAGGGGCTGCTTTTCATGGGCGCCGGTTCCATCCTCCACAGTACCGGTAGTCGCCTGTTCTCCCATCTTGGGGGTCTGATGCGCCGGATGCCGATGTCCGGAGCAATGCTGGTTTTCGGTTGCGCGGCCATTGCCGGGTTACCGCCGTTAAATGGCTTTGTAAGTGAGATATATCTCTATATGAGTGTTGTTCTTATGGGCCAGCAGGCCAGTGCGTCAACGGCTTTTTCGGCAGTGTTTATCCTCTCGTCAATGATCCTTGTCGGCGGGCTGGTGCTTTTTGCCGTGAGCAGGTTATCCGGGATGGCCCTGCTTGGAGAACCACGGGAGGCCGATGCCGAACAGGCAGTTGAATCGGCTCCACTTATGCTTTTTTCCATGGCTACCCTGTGCGCGCTCTGCATGCTGCTGGGGGTCGCTCCTTTTATTGAGTTGTCAGCCGCAGCAGAGCCATTGAAAGCGTTGTCGGTCGTACCGGATACCATTTTCAATACCCTGCCGTTCCTGACCAGCTGGCAATGGACGGCGGCATCCTGCAGTCTCCTGGTGCTCTTTATCTTCTTTCTCTGGAAAACAACTCAAAAGGCCGTTGATACACCTCGGTCGGCAACCTGGGGTTGTGGCTTTCAAAAACCAAACAGGCGTATGGTCTATTCAGCCGGAGGATTCACCCAACTGGCACAGGATACATTATTCTGCAGCTGCGTTGCCCCTACCCATGAACCGGTATCCCCCCTTGCCCTGTTTGGAAAACCTTTCCGGTTTATTCAGGAAAGCGATGATCCGGTTCTCCATCGCCTCTTTATGCCGTTCTTTGTCAATTTTGCAACCAGGGCCAACAAGTTTCACAAATTACAGGCTGGTCGGCTGAATATCTACATTCTTTATACTTTCATAGCTACAATCCTGCTTCTTGGGTTGGATTTCTTACACTATTAATGAGGAATGCAATGGTTTTCCAAATGATTTTTCACATCATCCTCCTGCTCGGCATGGCACCATTGCTGGCAGGAATAATTACCAGGGTCAAAGCCAAAGTCGGAGGCCGGCACGGAGCGCCTGTTTTACAGCTCTACTTTGACATATGGAAGCTGCTTAGAAAAGAGATGGTCCTCAGCTCCACCACAACCTGGGTCTTCAGAGCCGGACCGATTCTTGCCGTAGCAATACCGCTTCTGGCCTGTCTCCTGATCCCCTTTGGTTCCTTAAGCGCCGCCCCGATTTCGTTTACCGGTGACTTTGTTCTCTTTGCCTACCTTTTCGGCTTATCGCGCTTTTTCACTGTTCTTGCCGCTCTGGATACCGGTTCCAGCTTCGAGGGCATGGGCGCTGCCCGGGAAGTAACATTCTCCTGTCTGGCCGAACCGACTCTTTTTATCATTTTTATGGTCTTGACCCGTCTGTCCGGAGATCTTTCTCTTGCAGGGATGCTTTCTCCCGGTCATGGCGGGATATCACTTTTTTTTGCCGCCGTTTGCCTTTTTATTGTGCTGCTGGCTGAAAACTGCCGGATTCCCTTTGATGATCCCAATACCCATCTGGAACTCACCATGATCCATGAAGTCATGGTCCTGGATCACAGTGGCCCTGATCTGGGCCTGATTCTCTATGGCGCGGCAATGAAACTTTTTGTCCTGGCCGCCCTTCTCACCGATATCGTTCTCCCCGGATCAACAGGGAACATCATACTCGATGCCATTATCTTTATAGGTTTCATGCTGGGACTTGCGGTTTGCGTTGGTCTGGTGGAATCCAGCATGGCTCGTCTACGAATGATACGGGTTCCTCAACTTCTGGTCGGAACATCTCTGCTGTCCTTCTTTTCCTTTATCCTTCTATTGAGGTAAGACAATGCACGATATCCCCAATGCAATCATGCTGACTGTCATCCTTTTAAATATCTATATTTTGGGATCCAGTCGACTGGGCGCCTGTATCCATGCCGTTGCTCTGCAGGGCGCCATTATCTCACTGTTGCCGCTCTTGATCCATGGCTTTGCCGTGCATGCAATTATCCTGGCAATAGGTGCATTTCTTTTGAAAGGCCTGGCCATTCCACGCCTGCTGCTTCGGGCGGTCAAGCAGGCCGGTATTAAAAAGAAAATTGAACCCCGTATCGGCTATGTGCCCAGCCTTATTTTCGGAGCCCTGGCCACCGGCAGCGCTTTTATATTTGCCGACCGCCTGCCCTTGTTGAGCGAACATATCCACTCTCTGGTCATACCAACCTCAATGGCGACGCTCGCTATCGGTTTTCTTCTCCTCATTACCAGAAGGAAGGCCATTAATCAGGTTTTGGGTTATCTCATTTTTGAAAACGGTATTTTCCTGTTCGGCGTGCTGTTGTCGGAGGCCATGCCTCTGATGGTTGAAGCCGGAGTATTGCTTGACATGCTGGTTGCCATTTTCGTTATGGGTATTGTTATGAACCATATTAATAAGGAATTCTCTTCTATTGATACGGAAAACCTCTGTCTGCTTAGGGAATAAAAACGATGATTCTATATGCCATCATACTCATACCGATTTTCGGGGCAATTGCTGCGGCCCTGTTTCCAAGTGAACGGTTCCGGGCCTGGATTGTTCCGGCAACCGCCATCCCGCACCTCGGGATAGTCTTTTATGCGATTTACCTCCAGCCTCCGGAGACCGCCGGCGGCATGCTCGGCCTTGATCCCCTGGGTGCCTTGATTCTCCTTGTGGTCAGTCTGATTTTTGTCGCCAACTCAATCTACGCAATCGGCTATTTCAGCAGCCATGCCAGCTGGGGAAACCGCACATTCATATCCTGTCTTCTGCTGTTTCTGGCGGCCATGAGTCTGGCGTCCGTTGCCCGCCATCTCGGTTTACTGTGGGTTGCGGTTGAAACAACAACCCTGGTCAGCGCGCCGTTGATTTATTACAACCGCAGTCGTTTTTCCATTGAGGCTACCTGGAAATACCTGCTGCTGTGTTCGGTGGGCATCGCCCTGGCCATGCTCGGCATCCTCTTTGTTGCCTATGCCGGTCTGCACGGCAACGGTGCTGTTAATATCACGCTGGATAACCTCATTGCCAATGCAGCCACTTTTTCAAAACCATGGTTGCGGGCCGGTTTTATATTCCTGTTAGTCGGCTTTGGGACTAAAATGGGACTTGCTCCTCTCCATACCTGGAAACCTGATGCCTACGGTGAAGCTCCCGGAATGATCGGTGGACTGCTTGCCGGCGGATTAACCAGTGTTGCCTTTCTCGCCATCCTCCGGGCTGTTCAGATCATGCGGGCGGCAGGAGAGCAGGAACTCTGCCGCCATGCACTGCTCGGGA
>DRKH01000358.1 GCA_011051825.1 Desulfobulbus sp. | reverse complement strand
TAGACCGAATCTGCTGTTTTCCGAAAACAGGATACAGTAGAATGACGGCCTGCGGCGATAGATACGAGCTGTAAACGCTTTATTTGCCGCAGGCTGTTTTCCCTGATGGACTGAGCAGGTACAACTCATGAACAAAAGGCCTGTCTTTCTTACCGTATTCCTTCTCGGAGTTTTAACCTCCTCCGTATTCCTTCTCTGCACGTCCCGGTGCATCGCTTCCGGCCAGACAAACAAAAAGAAAATCCTGTACATAGATTCCTATAGTATGGATTATGTCTGGAGCGCTGATATCACGGCAGGCATTCAATCGGTGCTCGCCGGGAGAAAGGATATCAAACTGAAAATATTCCGGATGGACACCAAACGGAATAAATCGGAATTCTATAAAAAACATATTGCTCTACAGGCAAAAAAACTCATTGATTCCTGGCAGCCGGATGTGGTTATCGCCTCCGATGATAATGCCTCAAAATACCTGGTTGCCCCCTATTACAGGGGCGGCAGACTTCCCTTTGTCTTCTGCGGCCTGAACTGGGACGCCTCTGTTTACGGGTTCCCCGCGTCCAACGTCACCGGCATGATCGAGGTCGCCCTGTACCGGCAGACCATTGACATGCTCAGACAATTTGCCCGGGGTGACAGGATCGGCTACCTGTCCTCGGATGTTGTCACAGAGCGCAAGGCCCTGAAAAACATAAGCAAACGATTTAAGACCCACTTTACGGTTCGTTTTGTCAAGACATTTGCCGAGCTCAAACAGGCCTTCCTTGAGCTGCAGAAAGAGACGGATATGATCCTGATCCAGGAATGCCGGTCGGTGCTGGGATTCAACCACCGGGAAATGGTTCACTTTATCAATAAAAACACCACAGTACCCACCGGCGCCCTGCAGAGATACCGCAGTCATTATGCCCTGCTCACCTATGCCAAGGTTGGTGAGGAGCAGGGTGAGTATGCAGCGAAAACAGCCCTGGAAATACTGGCCGGAAAATCCCCACAGGAAATCCCGGTTACGGCCAATAAAAAGGCAAAAATATACCTGAACATGCTGCTTGCCAAGAAGCTCGGAATCAAGTTTCCCCTGGAACTGATTGAAAATGCCCACCTGATAAGCGCAAAACAGAAAAAACTCTTCTACGTGAACTCATATCATAAAGGGTACAAGTGGAGTGATGATATTGAAAAAGGTTTGTTCAAGGCATTGAATGTCAAGGTTAAACCGGACGGAAGCTTTGACACCTCAAAAAGCGAGGTCGTGGTTAAACTCTATCGCATGAACACAAAACTGCACAAATCCGAGTCGTATAAACACAATGCCGCCCTTACCGCAAAAAAAATCATTGATGAATGGCAACCGGACATAGTGGTCACCAGCGACGACAATGCCGCCAGATACCTTATTGTCCCCTATTATAAAAATTCCGCCCTTCCTTTTGTCTTCTGCGGCATAAACTGGAATGCTTCAATTTACGGCCTGCCAACCCGGAACATCACCGGAATGGTTGAAGTGGCACCCGGCCTGGAAACAGTTGCAATGCTGAAAAAATATGCGCTTGGCAACGATCTGGGCTACATCGGCGGAGAAAACCTGTCCAACCGGAGAACCAAAGACAATTTCACCCAGGTTCTCGGCCTCCACTTTTCCGATGGAAAATTCGTAACCACTTATGAAGAGTGGAAAAGGGAATACCTCAAGCTGCAGGATACGGTTGATATGCTCCTGTGGTTCAACCCCATCGGGATCAAAGGCTGGGACACGGCTACGGCAATTCATTTTATCTTGGCAAACACCAAAATCCCCACCGGAGGAACCAGTGACCACAATGTTCGTTTTGCCTTGCTCGGGAAAGTTAAGATTGCCGAAGAACAGGGATGGTGGGCCGGAAAAACCGCTCTGAAGATCCTGGAGGGAACCAGTCCTGCAGATATTCCGGTTGCAACAAACAGAAAAACACGAGTGTATCTGAACATGGAACTTGCCAAGAGGTTAGGTATTAAATTCCCCATGGAACTGCTTGAGCAGGCCTCCTTTGTTAAACCGTTATCGGATTGATAAAAAGAGATACATGAGACCCGGTTCGATTACATTTAAACTCTTGTTCCTGATAGCCTGCGCCTTTATCATTACCACGGTCAGTGTCTTGTTCATAGCGGACAGGCAGCTCACCAGAATCATAGATAAAAGCCAGGAAGCAGTCTATAGTGAAAAAATAGAATCCATTCGCGAGTTCCTCCATCGACGTGATACTCGTCTCAGACGAACGGGTCTGGTTGAAGCCTATTTTGAAGACTTCAAAGAGGCGAGCCTGAAAGTTCTCCGGCAGACCTATTATAAACATGCCGATCAAAATATATACCCCTTTATCATCGATATAGAAGGCAAGGTCGTCATGCACCCGACCCTTCCGGAAGGAGATCTCTCCCTGGCCACGACGGAATTGGTCGCAAAAATGCTGACTGTCGACAAAGGCAACTTTGACTACACCTATCTCGGGCAGAAGAAATGGTTTATTTTCAAAAGGTTTCAGCAGTGGAACTGGGTTATCTGCTATACGGTCCCGCTGAATATCAAGTATGCCGACGCGCTGGAGTTTCGGAACCTCCTGATGTTTACCCTGGGAGGAATAAGTTTAATCGTCCTGCTGGCCCTCTCCATGATTGTTGCCAGATTCACAAAACCCATTACCCGGCTGACAACGTTTGCCACGGCCATGGCACGAGGTGACCTGGACCGATATATCGATTTTGGCGGATCCGACGAAGTTGGCACGCTCGCACGCAGTTTCAGTCATATGCGAGATTCAATCCGGGAAAAAATTTCGGAACTGGAGCAGGAAAACAGAGAACGCAAAAAAGCCGAGGCAAAACTTGTCCAGCAGAATGAGTATATAAACAGCATCCTTGAGTCGTTGACCCATCCCTTATATGCCATTGATGTCAACGATTACACGATCAAGATTGCCAACTCGGCCAGCGGCTTTAATGCCGGTGATGCGCATACCTGCTACCGCCTTACCCATGGACAGGACCACCCCTGCGGAGGAGAAAACCATCCCTGTCCGCTTGAGATTGTCAAGCAGACCAGAGAGCCGGTCATGGTTGAGCATGTCCATTTTGACCAAAACGGCAACATGCAAAATTTTGAGGTGTACGCATACCCTGTTTTTGACCGCCGGGGGAACCTCATTCAGATGATTGAATATGCAATAGATGTGACCGGACGTAAACAGGCACAGGCGGATCTTGCCGAGGAGAAAGAGCGGCTGTCCGTGACCCTACGGAGCATTGGTGACGGAGTTATCACCACCGACATCGCGGGCAGGGTCGTCCTGCTCAACCGGGTTGCCGAAAATCTTACCGGATGGAGTATGGAGGATGCCGAAGGACGCCCGCTGGAAGAGGTCTTTCATATCATCAACGAACAGACCGGCGAGGCCTGCGAAAATCCGGCGACCAAGGTTATCAACAGCGGCGGCGTGATCGGACCGGCTGAGCACACGGTCCTGTTGGCCAAAACCGGCAGCAAGCGAAGAATTGCCGACAACGGCGCCCCGATTCTTGATGCCGGCAGTACTATTATCGGTGTGGTTCTGGTATTCAGAGACATTACGGCCCAGCTCAAGACCGAGAAAGAACTGTTGAAAGTTAAAAAGCTTGAATCAATCGGTATCCTTGCCGGCGGCATTGCCCATGATTTCAACAATATTCTTGCTGCAATCCTGGGCAATATAAATCTGGCTCTTTTCGACCGGGATTTGAAAGAGAAAACCAAAAACCTGCTGACCGAAGCGGAAAAAGCATCTATCAGGGCCAAAGAGCTGACCCAGCAGTTACTGACTTTTTCCAAAGGAGGGGAACCGGTTAAAGAGATGTCCTCTCTTGATGAAATCATCAGGGATTCGGCAAACTTCATGCTTCTTGGCGACAATGTAGCCTGTACCTATGCTATTCCTGAAGACTTGTGGCTGGTTGACATTGACAAGGGACAGATGAGCCAGGTGATCCAGAACATTGTCCTGAACGCCGGCCATGCAATGCCGGACGGAGGCACCATTTCGATCAGCTGTGAGAATATTGCCGCAGCCGACGCAGAGGAGTTCCCCTTTGCCGGTGGCGGACAATTCGTTAAAATTTCCATCCGGGACAGCGGCATCGGCATGCCGGCGAATATTGCTGAAAAGATATTTGATCCCTATTTCACAACCAAACATGGCGGAAGCGGACTGGGACTTGCCATATCACAGTCCATCATCAACAAACATAATGGCCATATTACGGTCGAGTCCACGCCTGGGGGCGGCAGCACATTCACCATCTATATCCCCTCTTCAATGGAGACAAAAGTCCGACAGCAGGAAGTACCGGTGGAAGGCAGCCCACCCTCACCGCTGAAGGTTCTGATCATGGACGATGAGGAAATTGTCCGGGATGTGGCCGGGGAGATGTTGTACCAGATGGGACATGAAGTCGTGCCGGCAGCAGAAGGCAAAGAGG
>DRKH01000357.1 GCA_011051825.1 Desulfobulbus sp. | reverse complement strand
TCCGGCTCATCCGACCAGTAGGTCCCTTCCACCTGCATTGCACAGTTGCCGTTCTGGTGCAGGTCAAAAATCATATAGAGATCAAAAAGCTCAGTGACCGTGGGCAGTCGCCAGTCATCATAACCGCCGGTTTTCAGGCTTGCGACATAGTTTTGCGCGGCCTCCAGTGATTTAAGGGTCCTGCTTGGCTCCACCTGCCACATCTTACCGGTTCTGGTGTCCTGACAGATGCCGTTACCCAGCGGAATCATTCTGGCTCCTGCGGAAGAACCATCCTTACCGGAAGAGGTTGCACAGCCGCTTAAAAACAGCGCCAGCAGACAGACGGTGGTCAAACTTTTTAAAATATTCCTACCGGTGAAAAAATTCGTTTCTGGTTCCATCTCGGTGCACCTCTTGAGTTTGTTGATACTTATCCTGAAAAATAGTCTTTCTACTTTCCAAGCAAGACGCGGATTGCCAGGATACAATCCTCAATGCCGTCTTTATTTTTATACACCCTGGAGAGCATGATTCCGCCCTCCAGGGTGGCGATAATCGCGGAGGCAAGCGCATCGGCAGGGATGGGACTTGTGAGAAGTCCGGACTCGACAGCCTGCCGCAACTCACGCTCCACCCTGCTCTTCCATTGGGAAAAAACCTCTTGAATAATTCTGCCGAAACGCGAATTCGAATCCGTCATCTCCAGGGCGGTGTTACCGAACAGACAGCCGCCGACAAAGCTGTTCTGTTCCATCATGGCCATGACGGCATTGCAGGAGTTCAGTATCCTGACAATCGGATTCTCTCCTGCCAGAGCGTCATCAAGAATAGTGAAAAATTCATCCCTGACATCTACCAGAACCGCGAGTCCAAGCTCTTCCTTACTGGGAAAATGATAGTACAGGTTGCCCTTTTTGACCCCGGTTGCGGCAATGATTTCACTTATGCTGGTGTTTCGAAACCCCTGTACGGTAAAGAGCTTACGACTCTCTTTAAGGATATGCTGCCGGGTTTCCCGCCCTCTTGTCTGCATGCCTGCCCCTTGAATTAAACTGACCGTTCGGTACAATTATTACCCTTTGCCGGTCAAAAGTCAACCGGAATCCGTAAGCGTTTCTGCGTAAGTGTTCAGGGGCACCGCCCGAAGTCTCGTCCCTCGCTTACCCGGAGTCCCGCAGGCTCGCTTAGCTCTTCGTACGGTCGCGACTGCCCGCATAGAGGGGCTATCGCTCCGCTTACCTGCGGCCAGTTCCCTGATCCAGCGGAATGAGGTCTTGAAATATTCCGGTGGAAACAGGTTGATCTCATGGGGTAAACCCGACCGGTATAAAAAATTCCGCCACGTATTCAAGGCCATGTTTTTACAGAGAGAGGGACAAGAGCATGGCCGTCAAGCTAACATAAATTATCTATAATATCAGTGGCTAAGAATACCGTAGGAGCCCGCCCCGCGGGCGATAATTCTGTGTCATATTGATGTTTCTGCCAACAATCGCCCGCAGGGGCGGGCTCCTACGTGACACAACCTGCTGATATGTTACTGGATTCTCCTTAGCTTGACAGCTATGGGGACAAGAGCTGTTTACGTCTGCAGAAAAATTACGGTATGATAGGGAGGATTTATTTGGAAGAACGTCACTTCTTCAAAGAAACCAGCAAGGCTGGACCAGATTTTAAACGTCACAGATGCAACGAACCATGAAAACAGCCTGAACCAACACTACTTCGTGGGCTGTTTGCAGATAAACACAGGAAAAAAATGTACACCTCCCATAAAAGAGTATCCGGTTTGATATTGTGCCTGCTTTTGATCGTACTCACCGGCTGTGCTGCACAACAGGGAAACCGGCCGGAAGATATTCGTCTGGTGAGCGTTGCCGTGCCGCCGGCCAAAACAACCGCACCCTCCTTTTTAATCCCGGAATGGCAGCAGCCGTATAACCGCATCGGCACGGTTCAGGCCCGGCGCAACAATGGCGTTGAACAGATCTCCATTGACCCCGGGTCGGCCACCGTTTATCATGGCAGGTTCACCTTTACGACCGAGAGCGGAACCTTCATCAATTACGTCTATCGGGTCCATTTCCAGAAAATCCCCTTCAGCCTGATCCCCTTTCACCTCGGTGCCGGCAGCAACGTGGGAGTCCTTGTGGTCGTTACCGTGGACAAGGCGCAAAGGCCTCTTTTAGTCACCACCGCCAACACCTGCGGCTGCTATGTTGCCGTTATCCCGACCAGCTACCTGCCCGGGTCCGCCTATCCCGACAACTGGCCCGAACAGCAGCAACGCATCTACGGCGAAGTACTGCCCGCCCATTTACAGATGTCGGCGCCAGACGATCGTTTCCAGGTCTCCATCAGGCCGGAGGTGCACAGGGTCATGGATGTCCAGGTCATACCGGCAAATCACCACCCTTCCCGGCAGACGGTCATTGCCGGGCTGCAACCGCTGTCGGCCCTGAAATCCCTGCCCCTGCCCGGCGGCACCACCACCAGCATGTTTTATGGAACCTGGCCCCTGCGGGGTCACGTCAAAGGAGCGATCAAACCCTGGGAGAGCCTGTTGCTGAGCCTGGTCAGCCTTGATTTCTACGTCGGGATGGACAAAGAATACGGCAATACGGATGAAAGCGGCAACCCGTTTTACACCAGCCTCAAGCCATGGAACCGTCGGAGTTCGGACATGAATGATTTTGCCGGTTTTTTACGATTTCACGGCTGGAAACTGTAACCCGGGACCGCCTTCCGGAGCTACCATCATGCCCAGGCCGG
>DRKH01000356.1 GCA_011051825.1 Desulfobulbus sp. | reverse complement strand
TACCTGATCACAGGCTATATAACTACGTGTTTTCATATACCTTGAAGATGTAAGCCGTTACAGGTGCCCCGAATTTGCGCAGGCGCGCATGGCAGCAGGTAAGCGAGCCTGCGAGACTCCGGGTAAGCGAGCCTGCGAGACTCCGATAGCCCCTCTATGCGGGCATGCGTGACCGCGTGAAGGCGGGGTGCCTGTGACTGGTTACTACATTGTGATCCAGGGATCGGCGTTGCCGATCCCTTTTTTTTTCCTGCCAAATCTTTTTCCCATACACCGGCATGGCTGACCAGATAAGCAAAGCGAAGTGCAGACTTCGGATTTTTTAACTTCACAGCCACAACGGATAACGTAGCTTCGAACAATGAAAACAGCCTGAATCGTAACTGATCACAGGGTGCGCCTGATGTGGACAGGTAGATAAACGCAGACTCCGGGCGGCAAGCCGCCGTGTACTAATGCTCCATAAGGCTTGCCGATCGTCCGCAGCAGGTGTGCCCTGTGATCTCTTACCCTGAATCGACAGTGCTTCGTAGGCGATTTTCAGATAAAATCACAACCAATTTCTAACCTTTCTGCCGCTCGAATCCTCCGTAATTTCTACACCTTCCTCAAGATATCAATTTTTTTTGATTTTAAAATAAATAAAAACTGATTGTATTTACTCCCTGCAACCCGGTAAGTATATCCGTACATTCAAAAAACACGTTTTATAATTTATCACGCATATTCAAGGTGTTCAACTTACTCTATACATTACGGAAAATACACAATGTGGTATGTTGCTCTACTCACACCAACGAGAAAAGGAACAAGAAGAAAATATGGTTCCAGCTCAGCACATATACCACAACAACCTGATACAAAACAAAATAACTGGATTTTTTTCAACTTTTCAACCAACAAACTATTCATCAATTTAACTGAATAACATTTTCCGGGAAACACCCGCAGAGGTTCAGCTATTCCATTGAAATCCTGTGGCGCAGGCAAAAATAGCGCCCCGCTTTAAACACGAGAGGAAGATCATGAAAAAATCCGTGTACTCCATCTGCGGCATGTGCGCCGTCCGTTGCCCCCTGCGCGTCGAGGTTGAAAACGGCAGGGTAACCTGGGTTGAGGGAAATGCAAACGACGGCGGGATGGGAACCTCCATCTGTGCCAAAGGGGCGGCCTCCATCCCGTTCCAGTACGACAATCAACGGCCCCAGTCGCCCATGATTCGAGTCGGGGAACGGGGCAGCGGCCAGTGGAAAAACGTGTCCTGGGATGAGGCCTACGCCTTTATCACCGACAAGCTCAAAAGCATTATCGACCAGCACGGGGCCAGGGCCATTATGCTCACCGATCGCGGCGGTCCCTTTGCCGACCTGCGCAAGGCCTTTATGAAGGCGATCGGTTCTCCCAACTATATCAATCACGACTGCACCTGCGGCCGTAACTCCAATCACGCCTCAAAATCGGTCAACGGCATGGGCCGGACCGGGTTCAACTATGATCTCAAGAATGCAAAACATATCATTTTGTTCGGGCGCAATATCACGGAATCCTTCAAGGTCAAAGAGGTCAAGAGCTTCATGAAAGCGGTCAAAAACGGGGCCCACGTGACCTACGTCGATCCCCGGGTGACCAATACCGCGGCCAAAGCAACCCGGTTCTGGCGCATCAATCCCGGTACCGACTATGCCCTGCTGCTCGGGATCACCAACTATATCGTTGCCAACAAACTCTACGACGAGGATTTTGTCTCCAGGTGGGTCACCGGATTGCCCGAGCTCCAGACCTTCCTCAAGCCCTACACTCCGGAATGGGCTGCCGAGGAAACCGGAATCGCTGCCGAGGAGATCAGGGCTTTCTGCCATGAAGTCGACAACGACCGGCCCGGGGTTATCTTCCATATCGGCTGGCATCTTGCCCGCTATCACGATTCGTTCTACGCCAGCCGCATGCTCAATATTCTCAACGGTCTGATGGGCAATGTGGAGAAGCCCGGCGGCCTGATTCTTCCCAAAACACCGGGCGATGCCGGAGCCAAAGGACTGAAAAGCCTCGGTGCCGACATTCCCCCGGTCAAAGAACCGCGCTGCGACGAGTGCGACACCACCTACAGCCACTTTGATTCCGGCGCCGGGATGCTCCAGGTCGCCTACCAGGCCATGGACACCGGCAAGCCCTACCCGGTCAAGGCCTATATCGCCCACCGTCATAACCCAATCCTGGCCATGCCCGATCCCGTTGAACAGAAACGCATCCTAAACAAACTCGATCTGCTGGTGGCGGTTGAGGTCAATTACAGCGAAACCGCCTGGTTTGCCGATGTCATCCTGCCGGAATCCACCTTTTTTGAACGGGATTCCATCCTCCGTACCGAAAAAGGACCCAAACCGGGATTCGGCATGCGGAAAAAATGTATTGATCCATTCTATGATTCCAAACCCGGCTGGCAGATCTATACCGATCTGGCAAAAATGCTTGGTAAAGAAGAATATTTCCCCTACCAGACCATCGAGGATATCTGGAACTATCAACTCCAGGATACCGATGTCAAAATCGAGGATTTTGAGGCCAAAGGCTTTGTTAAACTCTGCGACAAGCCCATTGGCTGCAATCCGGACAAACTCAAGTTCGGCACCGAATCCGGTAAAATCGAGATCATCAACTCGAAATGGGAGAAACTGGGGATCAAGTCACTGCAGCCCTACGCCTCTCCGGAGCATCCACCCCAGGGCAGTTACCGGCTCCTGTTTGGCCGCAAAGGGTATCAAACCCATGGTCAGTCCACCAATAATCCAGTGCTTTCTGAACTACTCGGGGCCAATAAACTGTGGATCAATACGGCTGAAGCGGAAAAAATGGGGATCAGCGACGGGGACATGGTTGAAGTGTCCAACGGCGACGCCATCGGTACGATTGAGGCCCGGGTGACCGATTTTATTCACCCGGAAGCGGTCTTCATGCTCCATGGTTTCGGTAAGGATATTCCGGTGCTGGCCCGAGCTTACGGGAAAGGGCTTGCCGACGAGGTCTTTATGAAGGGCAAACTGACCCAGTGGGATAAGGCAGGCGGAGGGCTTTGTCTGGCTGAAAGTTTCGTGACCGTTACCGCAGCGGCATAGGAGATAAAAAAAATGAGCAAATATTTCGTTACCCAGGATGTTGAGCAATGCATCGGCTGCAGGGCCTGTGAAGTCCACTGCAAAACCAAGAATAACTCGGGCGAAGGTGCCTTTTACTGCAAGATGATCCAGGTCGGCCCCAGGATGAAGAATAATCTTCCGGTGCTTGATTTTGTCTATATGGCCTGTTTTCACTGTGAAAAACCATGGTGCGTCGACGCCTGCCCCACCGGGGCCATGCAGCGGCGTGAAAAAGACGGCATTGTCTTTGTCGAGGAAACCCTGTGCGTGGGCTGCAAGGCCTGCATGACCGCCTGCCCATGGGGCGTGCCCCAGTGGGACGCCAATACCGGCAAGGTCGGCAAGTGCAACCTGTGCATGGACCGGATCGACCAGGGTCTTGAACCGGCCTGTGTCACCAAGTGCACCACCGGCTGTCTCAGCTTCGGCACCCCGGAAAAGGCCTCGGATGAAAAACGGCTCCAGTTTGCCGAACGGCTCCTCCAGAACAAGGGATAAGCGGACATGGCAACAGAGACCATCCCCCAGGAATATCTCGCCATACTGATCCTGATCATCTTCGGGATTCTGTTTGGTGTCGTGACCCTGTTTGTCGGCCGTTTTTTCAGGATAAGCCGACCGTATCATGAAAAACTGGTCGCCTACGAGTCCGGCAATGAGCCCACCGCTGCCCCGCGCATGCGGTTCTCGGTCAAATTTTACCTGATTGCCATTCTCTTTGTCGTTTTCGATGTGGAGGCAATATACCTCTATCCATGGGCAATCGTCTACGACCGGCTCGGCCTCTTTGCCCTGGTGGAGATGATGCTGTTCATCGGCCTGCTGCTGGTCGGTTACATCTATGCCTGGAAGAAGGAGGTCCTGCAATGGGAGAAATGAACACCAAAACACCGGCTCTGGTTGAAATCGAAGACGGGGTCCGGATGATTCCCGGGGCCGGTGCCCTGCTCGGGCCTTTGAATAAGCTGGTCAACTGGGGCCGGGCCGGTTCCATCTGGCCGGTCACCTTTGGTCTGGCCTGCTGTGCCATTGAGATGATGGATGCCGGGGCCTCGACCAATGACCTGGACCGGTTCGGGGTCATCTTCCGGGCCAGCCCCCGCCAGGCCGACTGCATGGTGGTGGCCGGGACCCTAAGTAAAAAAATGGCGCCGATCCTGCGCCGGGTCTACGACCAGATGCCCGAACCCCGTTACGTGCTGGCCATGGGCAGCTGTGCCTGCAGCGGCGGGGTATTCGATACCTACTCGGTTGTCCAGGGGGTGGACACCATT
The DNA here is from genome assembly GCA_011051825.1 of Desulfobulbus sp. Lineage (GTDB taxonomy): Bacteria > Desulfobacterota > Desulfobulbia > Desulfobulbales > Desulfobulbaceae > DRLX01. Next base: position 1,904 of record DRKH01000356.1, on the reverse strand, counting down.
ATCCCGGTTGATGTCTACGTGCCGGGCTGTCCGCCCAGACCGGAGGCACTTTTACAGGGCTTTATCAAGCTGCAGGAAAAAATACTGGAGGAACAGTTCAGATGGAGTCGATGGAGATAGCAGGGCGTCTGCAGACGCAGTTTCCGGACCAGGTTGTCGATGTCTGTTCCTTTCACGGACAGGTCGGCGTCCTGACCAGACGGGAGCAGGTGGTCGATATGCTGCGCTGGCTGCGGGATACCCCCGGAATACGGATGAACCACCTGATGGATCTCTGCGGGGTCGATAACGGAGGGAGAAACAATGCCGCTCTCCAGCGTTTTGAAGTGGTCTATAACCTGTACTCAGTGCCGAATCGTCACAGTCTTCGGATTCGGGCCCAGATCCCGCAGGAAGATCCCTGTATCGATTCGGTCACCGCTCTCTGGGCCGGGGCCGACTGGCACGAACGGGAATGCTTTGACCTGATGGGTATTTCCTTTAACGGCCATAAAAACATGACGCGTATCCTGCTGCCCGAGGACTGGCAGGGACATCCCCTGCGCAAGGAATATCCCCTCAAGGGAAGGCAGGAATGGTCGGGAATGGACGATCTGCTGCACAAGGTCGAACAGCTGCAGGAATTTGGGTTCAGCGATGCACCAAACCAGGAAAACGAAAAATCATGACACGGCCAGTAACCAAAACCCTTGAGATTCCGGTTGCCGACGGGGAGCGGGATCCATACTCCCTGAGGATGGGACCCCAGCATCCGGCAACCCACGGTGTGCTCCGGGTTGACCTGGAGCTGGATGGCGAAACCATTCTCAAATGCACGCCCCACGTGGGCTACCTGCACCGCGGATTTGATAAAATTGCCGAAAACCGGACCTATGCCCAGACCCTGATCCTCACCGACCGGCTCGACTATATCGGGGCCATGGCCAACAATGTCGGCTACTGCGTGGCGGTGGAACAGCTCCTGGGGTTTTCCGTTCCCGTCCGGGCCAAATACATCCGGACCATGGTCTGCGAGATGTCGCGCATCTGCTCACACCTGCTCTGGCTGGCGACCCATGCCCTTGATATCGGGGCAATGACGGTCTTTCTCTACTGCTTCCGGGAACGGGAAATTCTGCTTGATCTCTTTGAAGAGCTCTGCGGAGCCCGGCTGACCTTTTCCTATCCCCGTATCGGCGGAGTCCGCCAGGATGTGACCGGAAAATTCATTGACGGACTGCAGCGCTTTATTCACCTGTTTCCGGGTCGGATTGAAGAGTATGAAACCCTGATCGACACCAACCGGATCTGGCTTAAACGTACGGTCGGGGTGGGAAAAATTTCCGGGGACCAGGCCCTGGCGCTCGGACTCACCGGCCCATGTCTGCGCGGCTCCGGAGTTGATTACGATATCCGCAGACATCGTCCCTACGACGCCTACGACCAGATGGATTTTGAAGTACCCCTGGGCAGCGACGGCGACATTTATGCCCGTTACCGCTGCCGGATGGAAGAACTCAGGCAATCCGTCCGTATCCTCCAGCAGTGTATTGACATGCTGCCGCCCGGTCCCATTCTGGATGCGGATGCACCTGACCTGTTGATGCCCCTGCAGAATAAAAAAAGAGTCGAGGCCGACAGTACCCGCTACGGGACCGGAGTCATCAAATTCATGGAAGACCAGGGGATATATCCGGCCGGTGATATCTATGTTTCCACCGAAGTGCCCAAAGGGGAACTGGGGTTTTACTTTATCAGTGACGGTAGTTCCCGGGCGTATCGTATGCACATCCGTTCACCGTCGTTTATTCACATCAGCGCCCTGCCCACTCTGGCCAAAGGGGAACTCATCGCCGACCTGATTGCCAATATCGGCAGCCTGGACGTGGTGATCGGCGAGTGTGACAGATGATGTCAGGGAATTA
>DRKH01000355.1 GCA_011051825.1 Desulfobulbus sp. | reverse complement strand
GCTTATCTACCTCTCTGCACGGTCAGGCCTGATTCACATAGGAATCACTATAGTTCACAGGCCTGACTGCACAGATATGGAGCACTCCTAAACAGTTACAGGTGGTGGTTGGGCTAGTTCTCTGCCCCTACCTGAATAGTTACCGATCATTAAGTGGTGATACCGTTCACCAGGACCAATGTAACCGGAAGACTCCGGGCCTGTAAGAGGAGCCGATACCCCGGATGCACCTTCAAGCAGCCCAGCGTATCGGCGGAACCTCTTACCGATACCTGAATATATGCCGGGCAATACTCGAAGTCAACAGCCAACCCTCATCCTTTAATTATTCAACAGTTCCCTCAACCTTTTACTCGGCCGAAAGGAAACCATTTTTCTTTTGGTAATGGTCATCGGCTCTCCGGTACGGGGATTCCTTCCCCGGCGGGGTGCCTTGTCTCTGACCATCAGGGTCCCGAATTGAACAAGCTTAATCGACTCTCCCTGAACCAGGGTTTCCTTCATGACCGAAAAAATCCTGTCAACAAGTTCCGAGGAATTCCGCTGGGAAACTCCAAGTTGTTCATTGATGGAAGCGGCCAGTTCTTTACGGGTTACATTTTTCTTCTTCATCTGCTTAAGTTCCTTCACGATAGCGACCACCGAAACTGGTCATCAGAGAATTGACAATTTTTTCATGAATTCTGTCCACGGTCACATCATCAAGGGTCTTTTTCGGTGACCTGTAGGTGACCGACAGAGCAACACTTTTCATTCCTGCCTCAATGGGCTTTCCGCTGTAGACATCAAAGATATCAACGGATTCCACATGTTCGGCCCGGTGGCTGCGTATGGCCCGGAGAAGATCCCCGGCCGGAACCTGGTCCGGAACCAGCAACGCGATATCCCGTTTCATCATCGGGTATTTTGGAATGGGGGTAAACTGTTTCCCGGCAACGGGCAGGTCGTTGATCTGCTCCAGATCGCATTCAAAAAAACAGACCGGCTGCTTTATCCCCAGATCCTGCAGGATATCGGCATGCACCAGACTCATGCGCCCGATTTCAAGCTTTCCGTCGACAAGCGATATACAGGACGAAGAATCGGCATAGGGCCGGCAGTCGTCGGCAAGTGGAACAAAATCAAGAGGTCCATTGGTGCCTTGGATACGCAGGGACTCAACAATATCTTCGGCCAACCCCTTCATATCCAGCAGATCCGACTGCTGACCGGAAAAGAACATGGGTGAAGCACCCGGATATCTCAAGCCGGTACAGACCGCACAGAGCTGATACCGTTCTTCGGGCTGAACGCCCTCCTCCTGCTGAATAAAAATCTTACCGACTTCAAACAGTCTGAGATCAGGTTGCTGGTGATTAATATTGTGCTGTAGATTTTCAAGCAGTCCGGGAAGCAGCATACTGCGCATGACCGCCTGTTCCTCCGTCAGTGGATTCAACAGCCGTGTCACCTTTCGACACGGATCCTCCTCCGACAGACGCATCAGATCAAGATGTTTTTCATCAACAAAGCTGTAATTAATAGCCTCGTAAAAACCACGTCCGGTGCAGACCGCTGCCACTTTCTTCCGCAGAAGGCGCAACGGGTCACGATCAGGATAATCCATAGCAATGGTCGGCATGGTGGTCGGTATCTCATTATAACCGTACAATCTGGCAATTTCTTCTACGAGATCGACTTCCCGCTCTATATCCGGACGAAAGCTCGGCACAACCACATGGAGTACGGGTTCTCCCGCACCGCTGATTTCAAATGCAATTGCCTGCAGGTACGCGGCAATTTCCTCACTGCTCAACGACAGTCCAAGAAGTCGGCAGACCCGATCCACTCTGAGATCAAGTTCAAAAAGAGGCTGGTGCCCCGGGTATTCATCAACACCGTTGTCACTCACCGTTGCACCGCTGAGCTCAACCATAAGCTGGACGGCCCGTTCCATGGCAAGCAGGGTGATGTTCGGATCAACACCCCGTTCAAATCGATAGGAAGCCTCAGAGGGCAGGTTCAATCGTCGGGCGGTTTTGCGGATGGAAACGGGATCAAAGCAGGCCGACTCCAGCAGCACTTCGGTAGTGGTCTCGGTCACCTCGGATTCCATACCACCCATAACTCCGGCCACGGCAACCGGCCCTTCCCCGTCGCAGATCATCAGCATATCGGGTTCCAGGGTCCGCTCGACCCCGTCAAGGGTGGTAAACGTGCCATCATTCTCCCGGGGACGACGAACAACGATTTTTCCCTGGCGAATCTTCTTGAAATCAAAGGCATGCAGAGGCTGCCCGTATTCAAGCATGACAAAATTGGTACAATCAACGATATTGTTGATCGGCCGCAGTCCGACGGCAAGCAGCTGACGCTGCAGCCACCAGGGAGACGGTCCGATGGTGACATTGGTTAATTTACGGGCACTGTAACGTGGGCAGAGGGAGGGTTCCTCAATGGTGACGGAAAAATCAATACCCGAGCCATCCAGGACAGGCGAGCTCTCCACCGGCAGATGGAGCGGTCGACCGGTGAATCCGGCAACTTCACGGGCAATACCGAGAACGGAGGCGCAATCCGGACGGTTGGGGGTCAAGTCCACCTCTATCATGGTATCGTTCAGATCCAGGGCCTCGGTCAGGGCCACTCCGGGAGCAAGCATTGCATCAAGCTCCATGATCCCCTGGTGATCTTCGCTGAGGCCGAGTTCACGGGCGGAACAGAGCATCCCCAGTGACTGTTCTCCGCGCACTTTGGCCTTCTTTATTTTCGTTCCATCCGGAAGGCGTACTCCGGGCCGGGCCATGGCGGTCACCATGCCCTGATGGACATTGGGTGCTCCGCAGACAACCGGTACGGTTTCCTCTCCGGTATCAACTTCACATAGACTCAAGCGATCGGCATTGGGATGTTTTTTGACCGTGAGAACCTTGGCCGTGATAATCTGATCAAGGCCCTGATACAGGGGAGTTACGGCATCTACTTCAAGCCCGAGCATGGTCAGTTTTTCTGCAAGTGCTTCCGGGGCCAAGTCTTTGGTGGAGACAAAGGTAGAGAGCCAGCTGAGAGTAAATTTCATTTTAAATACCTGGCGTTACACTAAAAGAGGTAAAACAGAGAGGAGCAGTGACCGAAGGTGATACAATAACGACTCATTGGAGTATTTGAGGCATTGAAAAAAGCCTCATCAACGATGAGCAGGGCATGACCGGTTGTTTCTTCGTCTTGCTGGACATGCGTATTTATTTTTTTTGAACTCTTCAAAATTGGGCGAGAAAACGAAGATCGTTTTCATAATAGAGCCGAATATCATTAATTCCATACTTGAGCATGGCGATACGTTCAACTCCGAGGCCGAAGGCAAATCCGGAAAACTCATCCGGGTCGAAACCGACCATTTTCATGACTTCAGGATCAATGAGTCCAGCGCCTAGAATCTCGATCCAGCCGGTCCGTTTACAGACCCGACATCCTTTTCCGCCACAGATAACACAGGCGATATCCACCTCGGCACTGGGTTCGGTAAAGGGGAAGAAACTGGGCCGAAACCGAACCGCCAGATCCTTGGAAAACATCTGCTGAAGAAAGCTGGTCAAGACGCCTTTCAGATCTGAAAAAGAGACATCACGATCGACAAGGAACCCTTCCACCTGGACAAACATCGGGGTATGGGTGATATCGGAGTCACAACGGTAGACCTTGCCGGGCGCAATATAACGCAGCGGTGGTTCCTTGGTTTCCATGATCCGCGCCTGCATGGGAGAGGTATGGGTGCGCAGAAGGATGGAATCCGACACATAAAAAGTGTCATGCATATCCCTGGCAGGATGATGTTTGGGGATATTAAGCGCTTCGAAGTTGTAATGATCGGTTTCAACATCCGGTCCTTCGGCAACGGCAAATCCCATGCCCTCAAATATCGCACACATCTCTTCCATGACCTGGGTCACAGGGTGGAGCTTTCCAAAGGGAATCCGTCGTCCGGGCAGACTCAGGTCAAGCCCTTTATCGGCCTTGATTCCCGGTTTCCGGGCAAGCTCCTTTTTCTTTTCTTCAAAAAGAGTGGTAATCTCTTTTTTAACGGCATTTGCCAGTTGACCGAGTTGCGGTCGATCCTCTTTGGAGACCTCACTCAGCCGACGCATGATACCGGTCAGTGAACCGCCCCTCCGACCAAGAAACCGGACCCGGAACGGTTCGAGCTCAGAGGCCCGGGAAATCCTCTGCAGGGATTCCATGGCCTCCTCTTTAAGACGGGATAGCTCCTGTTTCATAATCTATCGGAACGTCTCAGGCTGACTGCAGACCGGTGGTTTTGACTACCTGACTGAAGGCATTGGGATCAACGATGGCCAGATTGGACAGCACTTTACGATCAAGCTCAATCTCTGCTTTTTTCAGTCCGTTGATCAAACGAGAGTAGTTGGTTCCGTTTGTCTTGGCCGCTGCACCGATACGAATGATCCACAGACGACGGAAATCCCGTTTTTTGGTCCGCCGATCGCGGTAGCTGTAGCAGAGGGCACGATCAACAGCCTCGGTTGCGGTCCTGAAAAGGCGGCTCTTCCCACCTCGGTATCCCTTAGCCAGTTTTAATACTTTATTTCTTCTGCGGCGTGCTTTAAAACCGCGTGTTACGCGTGACATGTTTTTCTCCGTGAACGTCTATAATGTATTCCCTGCGGAACAGTAGTACTTTAAAAACTCTTTGAAATTCGTAACTAGTCAGGTAGGGGCAGAGAACTAGCCCTACCACCACCTGTAACTGTTCAGGAGTGCTCCATATCTGTGCAGTCAGGCCTGTGAACTATAGTGATTCCTATGTGAATCAGGCCTGACCGTGCAGAGAGGTGGATAAGCGCAGACTTCGAGCGTAGACTCCGTGGGGTGCTCCTGAACAGTTACTGAAATTCTACAGGTACGGCAACATACGCTTTACTGCCTTTCGGTCGACCTCAACGATCAGACCGGACTTGCGCAGATTCCGTTTCCGCTTGGTGGATTTTTTGGTCAGAATATGCGAGGTAAACGCTTTACTCCGTCGGATTTTCCCGGAGCCTGTTGCTTTAAAGCGCTTAGCGGCTCCTCTGTTTGTCTTCATTTTGGGCATGGTCTTATCTCCTTGTATATACAGGCAGTCACCTGCTAAAAGTCATTCTTGGAAACGTATATATTGTCGCTGCGAACGCCTGCTTTCGGCCGGTGGAAGGTTCTCAGGCTTTGGGCCCGACAAACATGACAAGCTGTCGTCCTTCCATTCTCGGTTCCTGGAGAATAACACAGTCTTCGCGCAGGCTGTCGGCAATCTTATTGATCGCATTCAATCCAACCGACTGGGCGTAGATAATCTCCCGCCCCCGAAACCGCATGGTCACTTTCACCTTGTTTTTCTGTTCAAGGAACTTCTTGATCTTCTTGATCTTAAAGTTGAGATCATGTTCTTCGGTTTTCGGCCGGAACTTGATCTCCTTGGTTTCTACGGTGGTCTGTTTTTTCTTTGCTTCCTGCTGTTTTTTCTTCAGCTCATAGCGATACTTGTCAAAATTCATGATCCGGCAGACCGGCGGTTTCGCCTTTCCGGAAACCTCGACCAGATCCAGATCCAGATCGTAGGCTCTATTGAGAGCATCCTTGGAAGTGACAACGCCTATCTGCTCCCCCTCAGGGCCAACAAGCCTGACTTCGGGATAGGTTATTGCCTCGTTGATTTTGACTCGTATTTCTTGTTTCTGCGGTTGTTTTCTGCCCCGACGTTTGATGTTCGTTCCTCCAGTTAAACAGATCTCTTATTTGTTTCCTACTTATACAGCCATCGCCTCTGCACATTCCTTTTCCACCAGCTCGACAAAAGCCTCCGGTGTCATAGGCGGCAGATTCTCACCATTCTTTTTGCGGACGGTTATGGTTCCGTCGGCCTTTTCCCGGTCCCCGACAATCAGCATATACGGCGTTTTCATGAGCTGGGCTTCACGGATCTTGTAATTAAGTTTTTCATTTCTGAGATCCTTTTCAACCCGAACCCCGGCCTTGCGCAATCGGCTATAAACATCCATGCAATACTCGGCCTGATCATCGGTGATATTTAAAATCCTGGCCTGCTCGGGAGCCATCCACAGAGGGAAGCTGCCGGCATAATGCTCAATCAGTACCCCGATAAACCGTTCAAGCGATCCCATCAGAGCCCGGTGAATCATGATCGGCTGATGGGCTGCGCCGTCTTCGCCGGTGTAGCTCATCTCAAAACGTTCCGGCAGGTTAAAGTCAACCTGGATTGTTGAGCACTGCCAGGAACGGCCAAGTTGATCCTTTATTTTTATATCGATTTTCGGGCCGTAAAACACCCCTTCTCCCGGATCAATCTCATAGGCCAGCCCCTTCTTGTCCATGGCCTGTTTCAGGGCCTCGGTCGACAGTTCCCAGTGTTCATCGGAACCGACGTATTTTTCCGGCCTGGTAGAGAGATATACATCATACTGGTCAAAACCGAAAGTTTTGAGAATATGCAGATTCAGATCAATGATGTTGAAAATTTCATCTTCCAGCTGGTCCGGTCGACAGAAGATATGGGCATCATCCTGGGTAAATCCGCGAACCCGCATCAAACCGTGCAGAGCCCCGGTCCGTTCGTAGCGATAGACAGTACCCAGCTCGCACCAGCGGATGGGGAATTCCCGATAACTGTGCTTGTTGCTGTTGTACACCCCGATATGGAAGGGACAGTTCATGGGTTTAAGCTGATACTGAACCTCATCGATATCCATGGCCGAATACATGTTTTCGCCATAAAAATCGAGGTGGCCCGAGGTCTTCCACAGATCCTGGCGGGCAATATGCGGTGTATACAGCAACTGATAGTCGTGCCGGTAATGCTCGTCCTTCCAGTAATCCTCAATAAGTTTTCGGAGCATTGAGCCCCGTGGCTGCCAGAGAATCAGCCCGGGTCCGATCTCATCGGCTATGGTAAAGAGGCCAAGTTGTTTACCCAGCTTGCGGTGATCCCGCTTTTTCGCCTCCTCCAGCCGGTTGAGGTATTTTTTTAATTCTTTTTTATCGGCAAAGGCGGTGCCGTACAGCCGGGTCAGCATCTGCCGATGCTCATCGCCGCGCCAGTAGGATCCGGCAACCCGCAGCATCTTAAAAACCTTGAGCCACGAGGTGTCCGGGATATGCGGACCGCGGCAGAGATCAACAAATGCACCCTGACGATAGAGGCTGACGGCCGCCTCATCCATGTCCTCAAGGAGTTCGACCTTATACGGCTCCCCCTTTTGCGTAAAAAAGGCTATCGCCTCTTCCCTGGACATTTCAAGCCGTTCAACCGGCTGACGGCGCTTTGCTATCTCAGCCATCTTGGCCTCAATGGCCTCAAAATCGTCCGGGGTAAAAGGCGTCTCACGGTCAAAGTCGTAATAGAAACCATCTTCAATGGCAGGGCCGATGGCGACTTTAACCTCTTCGCCGTACAGCTCCTTGACGGCCTGGGCCATGGCATGAGCGGTTGAATGACGGAGTATTTCAAGACCCTGTTCACTCTTCAAGGTGATCGGTTCCAGAACACCATCTTCCTGCAGGGGACAGGACATATCCACCGGTTTACCATTATACAACACAGCAACCGCCTGTTTGCGCTGCTTGTTGGAAACAAGTTCACGCAAGGCATCTGCGGCTGTGGTCCCGGCGGCGAAGGCAGCCCTTTCACCATCCTGAGTGGTAACGGTAATTTCTGTCATGACCTGCTCATAAAAAGGAAAGGCTGATGGGCAAGCGTCAAATGCGCTGCACCATAGCCTCTCGGAAAATACTGGTAGGCACGGGCGGTTTCGAACCGCCGACTTCTACCATGTCAAGGTAGCGCTCTCCCACTGAGCTACGCGCCTACAAACGTGTCTTTATTTTTTTCTTACCGGATTTGGGTTACCGATAATGAACCTTGTTCAAATACCAATAAAGTCAAACAGTGTCAAGAAAATATCTTCACTGTACGCAGTAAAAATCATCTCTGCAGAAACTGCCTGCTGTCAATGGCACGGGCAAGGGTATGCTCATCGGCATATTTAATATCCATGCCCATGGGAATGCCGCAGGCCAGACGGGTCACCCGAATCGGAAATCGCTGCAGCTGATCAATCAGATAGGAAGCAGTGGCTTCACCGGGCACGGTCGAACTTGTAGCCAGCAGGATCTCTTCCGGGTCCCCAGCGGTTATCCGTTGATACAGTTCACGGATTTTCAGCTCTTCCGGCCCGATGCCGTCCATGGGCGACAGAACTCCGTGCAGGATGTGATACACGCCTTTAAAGGTCCCTGTTTTTTCTATGGCAATCATATCGCCGGGCTCTTCGACCACACAAACCAGCCGGCTGTTCCGCTTGGGATCACCGCATATCGGGCAGGGATCGGTTTCCGAGAAGGTAAAACAGCCGGAACAGAGCCGGATGGAAGAGTGGAGGACGGAAAGAGCTTCTGCAAGCCCAAGCGTCTCGACAGCAGGCCTGCGCAGCATGTACAGGGCCAGACGGGTGGCTGTTTTTCGACCAATGCCCGGTAGTCGGGTCAGCTCGTCGATCAACCGTTCAAGCGCAGGTGGTACCGCCAGCATAACAGCTAAAACATGCCCGGCAGATTGAGTCCGCCGGTCAGTTTACCCATCTCTTCCTGATTGAGTTCTTTTGCCTTGCGCAGGCCGTCATTGACGGCGGCCACAACAAGGTCCTGCAGCATCCGGACGTCCTCAGGATTAACCACATCCTTTTCTATTGCAATGCCGACCAGTTCACTCCGGCCGCTGACGGTTGCCGTCACCATGCCGCCTCCGGCGCTGCCAGTGACCATTTTGGTGGCCAGCTCATCCTGGATTGTGGCGAGTTTTTCCTGGAATTGCTGGGCCTGTTTCATCAGGTTACCCATATTCATGCCTACGTTCTCCTTGTCTCAGGGTCTGTTCTATTTTTTGGCGGGAGACGGTTTCGAGGTTCAGGTTTCCGCTCTGGAGCTGTCGTCTTCCCCATCCATGGCTTCTTTTTCCAGGGCCGTGCGAAAACGGGGCCCGACCCGGATATCACCGACCTGCCCGTTGAAGACTTCAAGGGCCGTCAACACCAGCGGGTCACGAGCCAGCGCTTTTCGTTCTTCCTTCGGGCTGACGGCACCGTTTGGATCGACCTCACAGGAACCGGCATCGGGTACGTGGAAGGAAATGGTAAAAGTCTGCTGGAAAAAATCAAGGGCAAACTCGGTCAGCGGCGTAATATGTTCCCGGTTTTTCAGCAGGTTGCAGTCAATGGAGTCATCATACTGGATAACCAGTTCCTCACCTTTGCGCCCGACCGATGACGCCCTCTGCAGAGCTGCGGCCATCCATGGTATACGATCACGGACATACTCTATAAATTCAGGCCAGTGCTGGCGTATATTGCGCTGCTCGGCAAGGGGTGTGTCGGCCTGACGTTCCCCTGCTTCCTTTTTCTGTGTTGCCGGTTGATGTCGAGGAGCGGCCTGCTCTTTTTTTGTCGGCGCCTGTTCAACCGGCGCAGGCGGCGGCTCCGGCGGTATCACCGGTGACGGGGCCGAAGCAGGAGGATCTTCCTGCCGCCGGCCTGCTGCAACCGGCTGTTGTTTATCGGGTCTTTCCCGTACCGGGCCCGGTTCAGCTCTTTTTTTTTCCGTAACGCCTGCCGGAGCCTGGACCAATTCGGACACCGGAACCCCGGCAAGTACATCGTCAAGACGGGTTAGCAGTTCCGTTACCGGCTGGACATCACCGACCTGGACGGCTTCAATAAAGGCCATTTCCACGGCCAGCCGAGGTTGAGAGGAATAGTTTGCCTTTTCCAGCCCCTCAAGCAGAACTTTAAACATGGCAGACAATGTCTGCAATGAATACCTGGATGCAATTGCCGAAAATCTGGTCAGATCCTCTTCCGGCAGGTCCAGATACTTTTCCGGGTTCCTGCTCAGGCTGCAGAGAATCAGGCTGCGAAAGCAGGACAGCAGTTCATTGCTGAACCGTTTGATATTCATTCCGTAGGCATAGATCTGAACCAGCAGTTCCAGGGCCCGGGCAATATCCCCGGCCAGCAGTGCGGCACTGAGATCGCCGATAACCTGATGACTGACCAGGCCCAGGACATCGGCCACCTCATCGGCCTTAACCTCATCACCGCAATACGAAAAGACCTGGTCAAGCAGGCTGAGTCCGTCACGGACACTGCCCGAGGCCTCCCGAACGATAAGATTTATCGCCGCCGGCTCAACGCTGATCCCTTCCGAGGCTGCTAACCGGGTAAAATGGGCGGCCAGATCCTGGTGCCCTACCCTTTGCAGTTCATAACGCTGGCAACGGGACAGTATTGTGACCGGCACCTTATGCAGCTCAGTGGTGGCAAACATGAAATAGACGTGTTCCGGCGGTTCTTCCAGGGTCTTGAGCAAGGCGTTGAATGCCTCGGTGGTCAGCATGTGCACTTCATCAATAATGATAATCTTAAAACGTGCACTGGTGGGCATGAAGCGAATTTTTTCCTTCAGGTCGCGGATTTCCTGAATCCCCCGGTTGGAGGCGCCGTCAATCTCATGCAGGTCCACACTGTTACCGGCAGCGATTTCCAGACACGAGCTGCAGGTATTGCATGGGGTCGGGGTCGGGCCCTGTTCACAGTTCAAGGCCTTGGCCATAATCCGGGCCAGGGTTGTTTTGCCGGTACCGCGAATACCACTGAAGATCAGGCCGTGGGGTACACGGTTCTGGGCCAGTGCATTCTGCAGGGTGCGGACGACGGTCTGCTGACCCACGACTTCTGCAAAACTCTGGGGCCTGGATTTTCTGGCTAAGACGAGATAGGACAAGAAATTTGTGGTTCCGAAGTTTTGATTAATAGAGGCACGTACGGGCCGGGAAGTACTTAAGGGAAACCATACAGAAAAAAAAGGATATCGAAAAGCGTAAAAAAGGTATCAGTTCACCAGGGGCAACATAACTGAACATTTGCGGGCCCTGTAAGAGATTGCCGATGCCCCGTACGGGTTCGTAGCGACCAGTGATCCATAGTCCGCCCATGGCAGCTGGTCTGCTCGGACAACTGCCGGAAAACCCTTACAAAAAAAGATAGCCGGGCAACCCTGCAGCACACGGGGAGGTTCGCTACCGCTGCTTCCTCCCGGACCTGACGGAGTTCGCGATTCCCTGTTGCGCAGGACCCGGCTATCACACTTGAATCCTAACTGGCGGAGAGGGTGAGATTCGAACTCACGGTACTTGCGTACACACGCGTTCCAGGCGTGCACCTTAAGCCACTCGGTCACCTCTCCGAAATATATGAGGACAGAAGGCAGGTATTTCTGCACTACCGATTTCTCAGGGCCTCTATCTAAACGGTGTTGCACATTTTGACAACAGAAAAATAGCAATCACCTTCGCTTTTGAAAAAATTCTTTCAAGATGAGGCTGCATTTATCGGCCAACACACCCTCTGTAACCGCATATCCATGGTTGAGTCTGCCGTCCCGACCGATCCGATATTGGGACACCACCCCGCCCCCTTTTGGATCCGTTGCCCCGAAGACAAGCCGCTCTATCCGGGCATGGACCATGGCGGCAGCACACATGGGACAAGGTTCCAGCGTTACATACAGCGTTGTTCCGGGCAACCGATAGTTCCCCAGCTGTCCGGCTCCCTTCCGCAGCGCCCTGATTTCCGCATGGCCCACCGGATCCCCGGCCCCGATCAGGTTATTCCCGGTCCTGACAACAATCTTTTCATCAAGCATCAGCACGGCACCGACAGGGACCTCGCCGCAATCCGCGGCACGCTTCGCTTCGGCAAGTGCCAGTTCCATTATTTCTTCATCTTTTTCGCTTCGACACAACATGTTGTTTTTTCTTTTTTTTCTCGTAAAAGAACAGGGAATTTCCTGTTTTCCGTAAAATAAATAACCCAAAAAGGCGATATCACTTTGCATTCTTCACAAAAACACATATAATTACAAAAAAGGCATTGAGGTGACGAATTTGAAACAAAACACTCACATGGACCCTATGAAGGATACAAAGCTCTCTGTTCTCGCCTATGAATGGCTGCCCGACAGCAAACAAAATATCAATGAAGCGCTGGCGGATTCGTCGGAAATCATCTTCCACAATGACCCGAAATCCTTTCAACGGGAGATGAGCAAGAAGCAATATGACGTTATTTTCATGAACGTCAAGCCAAATAATTCCTCAACCTTCAGCCTGCTTGAACAGACCCACAGCCAGACCCCGTATACACCGATTATCATCACCAGTAAATCGGAGAAGGCCGAGTTGATCGTCCAGGCGATCAAACTCGGGGCCTACGATTTTATTGCCAAGCCGTTCTCGCCCACCAGAATCCAGCTTGTGGTACAGAAGGCCCTCAAACAGCGGGAACTGCAGAACGAGATTGATTACCTGCGCCGCAAACAGGACATCATCTATGATTTTGATTCCATTGTCGCCGAAAGCAGTTCGTTTAAAAAAGTCATTACCAGCTTAAAAAGGTTTGCCGGCACGGATTCAACCATTCTGATAACCGGTGACACCGGGACCGGCAAGAGCTTTCTTTCCGGATCCATCCATCACAATTCGCCCCGTCACAACAAGCCGTTCATCAAGATCAACTGTGCAAATATCCCGGAGGCACTTCTGGAGAGTGAACTGTTCGGCCATGAAAAAGGATCCTTTACCGGGGCCGACAAACAGCGGATCGGCCGGTTTGAACAGGCCAACGGCGGCACCATTTTTCTTGACGAAATCGGCGAGATTTCCATGGAGATCCAGACCAAGCTTCTGAGGGTTCTAGAGGAAAAATCCTTTGAACGGGTGGGCGGCAACAAAACCATCAAGGTTGACGTCCGGGTAATCGCTGCCACCAACAAGGACCTTGCCCAGCAGATCCGAGACGGCAAGTTCCGAGAAGATCTCTTTTACCGGATTAATGTCCTGCCCATCAAACTTCCCGCCCTCAAGGAACGGGCGCTTTGTATCGAACCGCTTGCCATGCGGCTGCTTGACAAATCCAGTGTAGCACTAAAGAAAAAAATCAATGGTTTTACCGACGACTCCATC
>DRKH01000354.1 GCA_011051825.1 Desulfobulbus sp. | reverse complement strand
GAAAAGGTCCACCTCTCCGCACACGTCACCGGGTTACTGGTCAAGGGTGATCTGAACATTGACAGCCTTGACTTCCGCTCACCACTGGTTTCTCTGCAGGCTGCGGGTAGATTGAATCGCACCGGCGGTCCCCGGCTTGTCCTTGAGGGGGAACAGAAGGTTGATTTTGCCCGGGTCGGCAGCCTGCTTTCGACCTTAAGCGGTAAAAATATTGAGATGCGCGGCAGCCGCCGGCAGCATTTTTCCCTGGATACGCCGTTGACAAAAGAGGGCGTGAAAACAGCCGACCTGACCACCGGATTCCAGGCCGACAGCCTTGTCTGGTCCGGTGTTGAGGCGGATCGAATTTCCCTGCCCCTGCTGCTTAAGAACGGGGTGTTGAACAGCGGCCTGCATGGGGAACTCAACGGCGGGCGGCTGGATGTGGACGGATCCTATGATCTCAATGCGGAATTGCCAGGGATAACCATACCCCCGGGCGAGCGGGTCCTGACCGGGGTTCAACTTGACCGGACCCTGACCAGAGCGGTGCTGGAGAAGATACATCCCCTGTTCGGCCTGCTGGCCAGTCCGAGGGGATCCATCGATGCCCGGCTGGATGAATTCTACTGGCCCATGGTTGCCGGTGGCTCGGAGTCGGCCGGATTTACATCCGTTTTTGATGTCAGTACGATTGCACTCGACAGTCGCGGGCTGCTTAAAGATGTACTGGCCCTGATGAAGCTCGCTGACCAGCCCCTGAGCTTGAAAGAGAGTGAAATTACCTGTACCGGAAAACAGGGGCGGATCAGCTGCACGCCGCTCCATATCCTGGTTGCGGATTCGCTGATGACCATCAGCGGTTCCGTGGGGATGGATCAGAGTCTTGATTACCTGCTGGAAATCCCGGTCACGGAAAAACTGGTCGGGCGGGAAGGATTCCGGGTACTCAAGGGTGCCACTATCAACGTCCCGTTGCGCGGTACCTTGAAGGAGCCTGAGATGAATAAAAAAATGGTTGCAAAGGCGATTGCGGATCTTGCCGAACAGGCGGCGGGCAAGGCCGTTAAACAACAGGTGAAGAAACTGCTGCCCGATCTTTTAAAGAGTTTGAAACTGTAGACATCCATGGAAACCGTTCTCAAATTGTGTATAATCGGGGCCGGAGGTTTTGTCGGTGCCGTGCTGCGGTATCTGGTCAGTGGCTGGGTACAGCACCGCAGCGGATCTATTGTGTTCCCGTATGGCACCATGTCGGTGAATCTGATTGGTTGTTTTGTTATCGGGCTGCTCACCTTTCTGGTTGAAAACAGATCCCTGCTTTCGCCCGAGGCCAGGGTATTTGTCCTGATCGGCCTGCTCGGCGCCTTTACGACCTTTTCGACCTTCGGCAATGAAACCCTGGGCTTGATCCGGGACAACCGGATTGATCTGGCAATATTCAATGCCGGTGTTCAGGTTGTTGTCGGGGTGACCATGGTTTGGCTGGGCCGTGTGCTGGCCGCCGTGATCTGGAGATGATGTTTCAGAGGGATGTACGATCTCGATGTGACCTGCATGGAGATCCTGCATGTCGAAATTGACCGAACAACAGTGACCTTTGGAGAGTCTTATGGAGTTACCGCGTGAAGGGTGCCTGCTGCGTATTATTATAGGTGAGGCTGATCATTACCAGGGCAAGCACCTCTACGAGTGGATTGTTATAAAGGCAAGAGAGTGTGGTGTTGCCGGCGCAACGGTCACCAGGGGAATGATGGGGTATGGGGCCAACTCAAGAATCAAGACCACCTCGATTCTCTGTCTGTCCGAAGATCTGCCGGTTGTTGTAGAGCTGGTTGATGAAAAGGGAATCCTGGAGGATTTTCTCGAGATCATTGACCCTGCGATTGATGAAGGGCTGGTGACCATGGAGGAGATGCATATTCATCTCTATCGTCATACCGGGAAAAAAAAGTAGCGTACGACTGCATCGGCAGCCAGGCTCACTTACGTTCCAAATCCCGTGAGGAGATATGTGGGCAGGCCCCCCCACATATTCTTGACTCGTATGGGCTCTTGCGAATCCGGGGCACAGGTAAACGCTTACCGCCTCAGGAGTAGTAAACTATGTTGCTCTTGGTGAACGTTATTTTGGTGAACGTTTACACTGTTTAAAGACAGTGGAAAATTTACAGTTCGGGGCCGGCAGAATTCAAGGGGTCGGGCTGCCGGCCGCAAACTGTAAATTTGAGTTTTTAAGCTGTTAACCTTATTGTATGGAGGAGAATATGAGTAAAAAAATTGTTATTGTCGGCGGTGTTGCCGCCGGGCCCAAGGCGGCCTGTCATCTTAAACGGCTGCAGCCGGACTGGGACATTACCGTGGTTGACCAGGACAACCTGATTTCCTATGGCGGTTGCGGAATTCCCTATTATGTCTGCGGCGACGTCTCCGATGAATCGGAGTTGCGCGCAACCAGCTTTCACATGGTGCGGGACACTGATTTTTTTAAACAGGCCAAGGGGGTAAATGTGCGCACCCGGACCAGGGCCCTTGCCGTCAACCGCAAGGATAAGGTCGTCCAGGTGGAGAATCTGGACAGTGGTGAGAAGCAGGACCTGCCCTATGATAAACTGATGCTGGCCACCGGTGCCAAGCCTTTTGTCCTGCCCATCGAAGGGGTGGATCTGGACGGAGTGTTCACCATTGCCAACCTGCACAAGGCCATAGAAATAAAGAAACGGATATCCAAAGGTCTGGTGACCAACGCCGTGGTTATCGGCGGCGGGGCCATCGGGGTCGAGATGGCTGAAGCAATGACCGATCTCTGGGGGGTACATACCTCGCTGGTCGAGTTCATGCCGCAGTTGCTGCCGCGGATTGTTGACTGGCAGTTTGCCGCCATGCTTAAAAAACATCTTCTGGACAAAGACGTTGCCGTCTATACCGGTGAAGGGGCTTCAGCCATTCTCGGTGACGAGAATGGTAAGGTCACAGGGGTCCGGACGCCCGAACGGACTCTGGATGCCGATCTGGTGATCATGGCTGCCGGGGTTCGGCCCCGCAGCGAACTGGCAAAAGAGGCCGGTCTCATGGTTGCTCCCTGGGGGGGAATCGTGGTCAACAAGTGCCTCCAGACCAGCGATCCTGATATCTATGCCGCCGGCGACTGTATCGCGGTTCCCAATCTGGTCACCGGCAAAGAGACCTATGCTCCGCTGGGCTCGCTTGCCAACCGTGAGGGCCGGATTGTCGGTGACAACATGGCCGGTCTTCACAGCCAGTTCAAGGGGGTTGTCGGTTCTTTTATCATGAAGGCTTTTGACCGTTGTATCGCCGCCACCGGCATTACCTATGAAGCCGCGCTTGCAGAAGGATTTAATGCCGATTATGCCCTGACCGCGCCCTCGGACCGGGCCCATTTCTTCCCGGGTGAGGCCATCGCCGTGTTTCAACTGGTTTTTGATAAAAGCACCAGAAAGGTACTGGGCATGCAGGGATTCGGAGTCATGAACGATTCCATTTCCGCCCGCATCGATGCGGCTGCGGTCATGATTACAAACGGGGCCGTTATCGAGGATTTCAGAGATGCCGAGATGGCCTATGCGCCGCCGTTCTCCGCTGCTATCGATTCGATCAATGCTGCAGCCTTTGTCGCCGATAACCTCTGTGCCGGTCGTTTACGCAAGCTGGACATGGATCGTTTCCTGGCCTGGATGGATGATTTCTCGCTGGAGCCGGACTGGGCGGCACTGGATATCAGGCATCCGCTCGAGGCCGGGCCCTTTGTTGAAAAGTTCGGACAGGATAAATGGGTGGCCGTACCCTATGCCGAGGTCCGTGCGCGGCATGGGGAAATCCCTGAGGATAAGATGCTGATCATCCTCTGCGACGCCGGTACCCGATCCTACGAAATACAAATATTCCTTGACCACATCGGCAAAAAGAATACCATGGTGTTAAGCGGTGGTTTCAATGTGGTGAAGCGTTTAGGGGTAGACTGGTACCCTCAATAACGATGCCACCATGTGGTTGCGCCCGCCGGGGTGCGGCCACATGGTCCTGATTCAGATAAAAGGAGATTCTATGGCGGAATTGAACGAACAGCATATGGTTGAAGAGATCAAGGCGAACATCGAAACCGGTGATTCGCTCAAGGCCCGTTTGGTGTTGGATCATCTTGCCAGTGTGGATAAAAAAACCCAGAACCGTCTTCTGTACGAACTGTCCAGAGCAGATGCCTCTTTTACCATACCGCTGCTCAATCATGTACTGACCACCTTTCCCGATCTGGCAAATGAGTTGCCGGTTATCCGCGAGACCCTTATCTCCCACCTGATTGCCTACCCGGACCTGTTGATCGATGCCCTGAGAAACCCGGTGATCCTTGACAAGACCGTTATGATTGAGACGGCGGGTGAGTTGAAGCTTGAAGAGGCAACGCCGGCACTCATGGAACTTCTCGGCGAGACCGAAAACAGTCTGCTTTTGAAGATGATTATAGAGACCCTTGGTCTGATCGGTGATCCTCAGAGTGTCAACATTCTGACCGACTATCTCTATGCGGCCGACAGGGAGCTGATCATTACCGCAATCCATGCCCTGGGCCAGGTCGGGACTCCGACCGCAATGCACCGGCTGGCGGAGCGTATGGGCACCGATAATGAGCTTGACCTGTTGATCCT
>DRKH01000353.1 GCA_011051825.1 Desulfobulbus sp. | reverse complement strand
AAGTCTGGGAGGACTTGGATATCCGGAAGCCAAGGAGAACCGCGCACAGACCGCGCAGTCCGTGGTTGTGTATCCCCAGTTGCTTTGCCTCGTGGCCAAGATCGACAAATCCATGGCCTGTAAACGGAGCGATTGCGTTCAGCTCCCTGAGATCATAGGCTAGAGAAACCCCGGTTTTGATGATTGCCGGGTCGGTAAGAAGATCACGCAGACCCTCGGGCAGTCCCAGACCGCCCAGCTGAAAGAGAAAGACGTGTTCGGGAGTGGCCAGCTGGAGCAGGGCCGGCGGAAAGGACTGTCCTTTTTTGAAGGCCGGTCTGGTTTCAGTATCAAAGCCAAGCACCGGTTCGGTCCGGAGTTGCCGTACGGCATGCTCACAGGCCCTGGGTTCCGAGATCACCTGAATCGGACCGTCCCACCGCCTGAGAGGCAGCTCGTTAATCTCTTCTCTGCTCATGCGCCGGTCAAACCCCGGTCCGGCGGGCAGGCAGGCTGTTTTTTTTCTTCCGATCATTCTTTCCCTGTTCTTCAACGTTTCATTCTGATGCCGACAGGATGGACCGCTCTGCTTGCACGCTCCTTTTACGGCATCCTGTCCTCTCCGGCCGGACTGTAGAGTAACAGTCTGACCCATTTTACGAAAAAGATACCAGAGGAAAGAGTGACTGTATAGTTCTACTTTGTCACATTTCTCTTTTTTGTCGTCTCCCCATGTTGTGGGTGCGGAGTCGGAATGTCTGCATCCGGCCGGATCCACCATAACAACATTCGAAAAATGAGGCGGGTGTTGTTGCCATGTAACATATTGTCATAATCAGGGTACATGCTTTTTCTGTCCAGCCGGTCATCTCAGGCCTGAAAGCCGTTCTGCGGCACAGGTGAGCGTGCACGGTTTCGGCTTTCTGTCTAAAAACTGTTTAGTCTGGATCTGCCTGTGTCTGTTTTCTGGACGGTTTCGGTCCGGCCTTGATCCGGCCCACTGGATCTGGATCCGTGTAATATGCCGTCATGATTGTAAGATTTAACGTCTTGGTACTATTTTTCTTTTGGCACGTTTTGTGAAATATAGTCGGCAAGACAAGAAAACCACTGTTGGGAAACGTGGCCGGTCACGCCGTATCAGACCGGAGCAGAGGGGTATAAAAAGAGGCCCCTGAAAAAAACGTTGGTTGACCATATACTGGAGGTAGAGATATGATGCTTACATGGGTATTTATTGTTGTTGTCCTGGTACTGTCATCCGGACTGTTCACCACGGTCGTCACGGACAATCGGGACGAAACAGAGTATTTTTCCGATATATTGCTGGAACGGTTTGCCCACGGGGAAATCAGCCGGGAAGAATATCTGCATATGCAGGAAACAATCAATGAAACATGATGGATTTGAGAATCGTCAACAATATATTTTTCTGTCCTATTCATCCGAGGATAAAGTTGTAGCTGACGCCGTCTGTGCCGGTCTGGAATCCCAGGGGATCCGGTGTTGGATCGCACCCCGGGATGTCGGGCCCGGACAGGATTGGGCGGCAACCATTGTTGATGCCATTGAAGACTGCCGGGTATTTGTGATCATTCTCTCGGCCGGTTCCAACAAATCCTCCCAGGTTCTGCGTGAGGTCGAACGGGCGGTGAATGCCGGTAAAATTGTCATTCCCTTTCGTATTGAGGAGCTTGTCCCGTCCAAGAGCCTTGGTTATTTTCTCAGCCTGTCGCACTGGCTTGATGCCATGACCGAACCCCTGGAACAGCATATTGATGAACTGGCCGAAAATATCCGAAATCTGTTTGCCGACAAGAAAATGGACGGAAAAAGCAGTTCGTACGCAGCCCCCCCGCCGGAAGCCCGGTCCGGGGTCGACGGCCCCTCTCTGCTCTCCAGGTCCGGTGAGCGGATGCAGTCGGTTCTGCACGATAACAACAAGCTTCACATCGTTATTGCCGTCCTCCTGACCATTGTTCTTCTCGGCCTGGGTTGGTTTTTTCTCTATGGCCGGTCCCCGAACTTGCCTGTAAGTCAGCCCGGTATGATGGGATCGGGCATGAATCAGCACATGAATAAACAAGACCGGAACAATTGGCGTTAAACCCCGCCTCAACCATGAAATGACGGATAAGAGCATGGAACAGGGCGGCGATGACGCCCATGCGGCCTTGACCCCATTGGGTCCGGGCCTATTTCCGTAACCGACAGGAAGGAAATCCGTGACTGCCGATTATAATGCCGCCAGGGCCTATGCCTTTGAGTATATGGACCAGCGGCTGCCCCCCGGGCTGGCCTACCATGGACTGAGCCACACCCGTGACCAGGTCCTGCCCGCAGTTGAATTATTCTGCAGAGATATGGACATTGCCCGGCATGAGCAGATTCTGGTTGCGACTGCGGCCGTGTTCCATGATATTGGTTTTGTCCGGCGGTACAGTGAAAATGAAGAGATCGGCGCAGCACTGGCCGCGTCCATCCTTCCTGATTTCGGATATGATACGTCGGATATCGTCACTGTCAGGCGGCTGATACTGGCAACCGCGATTCCTCACAAACCCGAAACCGTGCTGGCGGAGATTCTCTGTGATGCCGATCTTGTCAGCCTGGGCCAGGACATTTTCTTTGAGTCCAGTATGATGCTGCGCAGGGAGCGGATGACCTTTCTGCGGCCGGTGGCCCTGAAAAGCTGGCTTGAAGAACAGTATACGTTTCTGGTAACACATCGATATCATACCGTTGCCGCCCGTACACATCTCAACGAGGGGAAAGAGAAAAACATGAAGGAACTGCGGCAGGTTTTGCATTGTTCGCAACCCTCAGGCCGCGTCCATGAATGAGCTTGGCCGGGCAGCCGACAAGCTTGCCCGCAGAGGCGTTGTCCCGTCACGAAAAAGGGGTGAGAAGATATTGCAGGCCCTGCTTGACATGGGCTATACCCTCAATCGGCCAGGTCCTGAAATATCCCCGGATGATGAAGAATACTCGGTTGTCTGCGCACGTCTGAAGGAGGCGGATTCCTGGTCGCTGCAACGTCTGCGGCGCTTCTTT
>DRKH01000352.1 GCA_011051825.1 Desulfobulbus sp. | reverse complement strand
GAACTCCGCGAAGCCGGGGCCGTGGCGGTTTCCGATGATGGTCTGCCGGTGCAGAACAGTCAGCTTATGCGCCGTGCCCTTGAGTATGCCGGTGATTTTAACCTGACCGTCATTTCACATAGTGAAGAACCGAGCCTGAGCAACGGCTCAATGAATGAAGGCGAGGTTTCTACCCGTCTGGGACTTAAGGGCATTCCAACCGCCGCCGAATCCATCATGGTCTACCGGGAGATAGCCCTTGCCGAGTATACCGGTAAAGCGGTTCATATTGCCCATGTGAGTACGGCCATGAGCACCGATCTTATCCGCTCGGCCAAGGAACGGGGAGTCCGGGTGACCGCAGAAACCACACCCCATTATTTTACCCTGACTGAAGAAGCGGTTGAGAATTATAATACAAATGCCAAAATGAACCCGCCGCTGCGGACCGAGCAGGACCGAGAGGCCATTTGCCGGGGGCTGGCCGATGGTACCTTTGATGCTGTTGCCACCGACCATGCGCCCCATTCGATCCTGGAAAAAGAGGTTGAATTTGATGCAGCGGCAAACGGGATAATCGGCCTGGAGACCTCCCTGCCGCTTACCCTTGCCCTGGTCCGGGACGGGATGATAGATGAGCAGCGGCTGGTGGAGCTGATGTCGGTGAACCCGGCCGCCATTCTCGGTCTTGAGGGCGGTTCACTCTCGGTCGGCACTGAAGCGGACATAACGATCATCAATCCGGATCTGCAGTTTCATTATACCGAGGATCAGGTGGTTTCGAAGAGTAAAAATTCACCTTTTCTCGGCTGGAAGTTTCAGGGTCGTGCCGTGTTGACCATGGTCGGCGGCAGGATTACCCATAATCTCCTGGTGCAGACAGCCTGAAGTCCCAAAAGAATGGGTTCAGCAGGCTGGGCAGGGTTTTCCCCCTGCCCTTGATCCCTAATCCCTCCCCTGTACATAACGTAGCGGATCTTTCAGTCCTGCTTCGGCAAAACCTTTCAAACGCAGCAGGCAGGCATCGCAACAACCACAGGCCAATTCGCCCACCGGATCATAACAACTGTGGGTCATGGAATAATCTACTCCAAGCTTGAGCCCTGTTTGGATAATTTCCCTTTTGCTCATTTCAAGTAGAGGCGCGTGCAGTTGAAAAGGTGTTCCTTCGCTTCCGGCCTTAGTCCCGAGATCGGCCATTTTTGCAAAGGCGGCAAGAAATTCCGGCCGGCAGTCCGGGTAGCCGCTGTAATCCACGGCATTGATTCCCAGGAAAATATCGGCAGCGCCGAGAACCTCGGCCCAGGCCAGGGCATGGGACAGGAAAATAATGTTGCGCCCGGGAACATAGGTCACCGGAATCTGTCCTTCCATTTCGGCAAACGGTCTGTTTTTGGGCACCGGGGTGTCGGTGGTCAGGGCGGATCCGCCGATGGCGTCAAGGTCAAGCCGCAGGATGAGGTGTCGCTGGACTCCCTGATGCCTGGAAATGGCGCTGGCCCTGTCAAGTTCAATATCCTGA
This sequence comes from Desulfobulbus sp., assembly GCA_011051825.1. Taxonomy (GTDB): domain Bacteria; phylum Desulfobacterota; class Desulfobulbia; order Desulfobulbales; family Desulfobulbaceae; genus DRLX01. The sequence goes on along the minus strand of DRKH01000352.1, from coordinate 2,520 downwards.
CGCTGGCCGTAACGGAAGCTCAAGCATGCGCAGTCGAACCCTCGGGATCTGGCGATGGCAAGGACAGTGGTGGAGTCGAGGCCGCCACTGAGCAGGATAACAGCGGTTTTTTTATTCATTCTATTCTCCGGTGAAAACGGGTAGTCGGGTAGTGATACGGATCTCGTCCGGCCGAACATCAGCCTGGTAGGCAAGGGCTCCAACCCCCCGGGCATGGACTTCCCGCAGGGTATCGGCATAGACCGGATCAATGGCCTCTGCCGGGGAAAAACTGTCGGCATCGGCCCGCTGCACGCAGAAGAGTACGGCGGTGTTGAAGCCCTCTCCCCTGAGGCGGTCAAGTTCGTGCAGGTGTTTGGTCCCCCGGGCGGTGACCGCATCGGGAAACAGGGCGATGTTGTTTTGGGCCATGGAACAGTTTTTCACCTCCAGGTAGGTCCGGCCCTGTTCCGTCTCAAGGAGAAAATCCAACCGGCTGCCGGCGGACACCTTGATCTCCGGCCGGATGGTCAGGATCTTGCCAAAGTCTGTTATAACACCATGTTCCAAGGCTTCATGGACAAGCTTGTTGGTCATTCCGGTGTTGACCCCTATCCAGATTCCCTCCTTTTGCACCATTTCCAGAGTCCAGGCGTATTTTCGTTTCGGGTTGTCGGATTTCGACAGAATCACCGGGCTCCCCGGATCGGAGCAGCCCCGCATGGAGCCGGAGTTCGGACAGTGAACCGTCAGCGTTTCACCATTTTTCAGGAGAATGTCGGCCAGGAAACGTTTATAGCGTTTGATTAGGGTGCCTGATTGTCGAATGGGGGCAAGCTGCATAAGGAATTTTCGTATTTTTACCGGTTTAATCTTTTCGTTCCGGTTCTTTTGATTTATGATGGGCAAATCCAATAGTTTATTTGCAGGGCCGAAGCGGCCGGCATTTTTTTGCCTGAGAGTTTTTTTAACAATAAAGGAGAGCGATTACAATGAAACTTGGACTCAACGGTCTTGGCAGGATTGGTAAACTTTCATTATGGCATCATGTTTCCCGGCAGTTTTTTTCGGAAATCGTTGTCAATCTGGGCCGTAATGTCGGTAGTGGCCTGGAAGATATTGCCGCCACCATAGAAAAAGATTCTTCCTATGGCAGGCTGAGTACCTATCTCCATGGCCATAAGGGTGGTCGGGTGATCGAGAATCTGAATGAACAGGCCGGGACCATGACAATTAACGGGGTTCCGGTTACTTTTCTCCGCACGGCTCGAAATCCCAAGGACATTGGCTGGCAGGAAAATGATGTCCGGCTGGTCGCCGATACCACCGGAGTTTTTAAAGATCCCACCGCCGATGCCGAAGAGGGGAGGGGCTCCGTGCGAGGGCATCTGCAGGCCGGAGCCGAAAAAGTTATGGTCTCGGCTCCGTTCAAGATCAAGGCCAAGGGTATAGATATGCCCGAAGATGCGGTAACGACCGTGATGGGGATTAATGATGATGACTATGATCCGGCCAGGCACAGTATTATCTCCGCCGCCTCCTGTACCACGACTTGTCTCTCCTATATGATCAAGCCGTTGATGGATCATTTTGGTGCTGATCGAATGCTGTCTGCATCCATGGTTACCGTGCATGCCGCCACCGGCAGTCAAAAGGTGCTCGACAGCGTGCCGGCTGCCGGTGCCACCGACCTTCGGAAAAATCGATCTATCATAAACAACATTATCCTGACCACCACCGGTGCTGCCAAGGCACTGGCCCTGGTTATTCCGGAGATGAAAGCGATTGGTTTCATCGCAGAATCCGTACGGGTCCCGACCTCGACCGGATCCTTGATCGTTCTGGTCCTCAATCTGCAGGATGATCTGGCCAATCCCGTTAAACGTGATTTGATCAACAGTATTTACAAGGAGTATGCCGGGTCCACTCCATATCTGAAGTATTCTACCGGCCAGAACGTGTCCTCGGACATTATCGGCACTCCTGAGGCCGCTGCAGTGATTGAGTCCACCGAAACCCATACTCGCACAGCGTCCATCAGCGTGAATCTTGACCACCTGAAGAGCTGTAATTTTGAGCCGGGACAGATGCCGCCCGTACTTGAGGTGCCGGTTACCCAGGCCGTGATCTATGGCTGGTATGACAACGAACTGGGCAGCTATACGAATATGCTCGGGGACTTAACGGTTTCCGTGGCTGAGCGGATGCTGTAGCCCCTGCGCATTGCTTGCTGCGGGATCGGTTTGGTGGCGAGGTTGTAAGTGACAATCATTCGACCCGCGCGGGAGCATGATCTGGAGGCTGTTTGCCATGTTGCCCGCAAGAGCATGGCCGCTCCCTGGAGCCCGGGGCAGGTGGCCGGGGAATTGCAATTCCCCGCTGGATTGCAATTGGTTGCGAGTAATGACGAGTTGTGTGGCTATGCCTTTTTCCGGCAGGCCGGGCCTGAGGTCGAACTCCTGCAGTTGGCTGTCCTGCCTGCTTTTAGACGAAGAGGGATAGCCTCGGCGCTTGTACGGCGCGGGTTGGGGCAGCTGTACG